>DQZA01000043.1 GCA_011042035.1 Desulfobacteraceae bacterium | reverse complement strand
TACGCCCTATGGCCATATTCATTTCAATGATCCTGCTTTTTGCGCTTTTTGCCAGCAGTTGTGCCCCGCGAAAAAGCAAGACCTTCATCGACAGGGTATATGAACTGGACCCATATGGTCGCCTATTTATCCACCCTGATTTTCACAAACATCCCCCAAGGACCATAGCGGTCCTGCCATTTAAGAGCTTGGTTGGGGAGGGTCGTATCGAGGGCAGTCAGAAACTTTTGGCGACCCTTTGGCATAAGAAGAGGATCACGCCTGAGATACTTGCATCGCAAATGCGGATAACATTTTTCGGACAACTCGCCCAGAGAAGATTCCGCTTGATCCACCCTGAAGAGGCAGATGAAATCCTTGCCCGCCATGGAATAGCCGGCTTTGAAAAGGTCAAGGCTACATCCGTTGTTAAGCTGGGCAGGATGCTGGGTGTAGATGCCATCATATTTGGTTATGTAAAAAATTTCGATTACTATTATGCGTTTCTTTATACTCAATTGGCCGTGGGGCTCAGGCTGGAGATGTATTCCGCCAACAACGGTGAACTCCTATGGCGCTTCAATGATACACGAAGGGATCATACCGTAAGGGTGGCCCTTGACCCAATATCTCTTGCTGTGGGTCTCTTTCAGGCTGGGTTTTCCTTGCGGGGGATTAAGATGACCAGGCAGATGGATGAGATATGCAGGGAGGCAGTGGCTACCATCCCGGATACCGACAAGAGTAGCTTGGTTTCAGGTATGAAAAGATAGGAAGAACAGGGACAAATGGAAGGAGGAGAGACTATGGACGAAGTCTTGTACAAATCGGCCAGCGAACTGTCACGGCTAATACACGCACGCTCCCTGTCACCCGTGGAGCTTGTCCAGGCCTGTCTAAGAAAAATCGAGGAGGTGAACCCCTCAATAAATGCCTTTGTCTCGCTGCAGAGCGAACGAGCCCTTGAGGAAGCCAAGGCCATAGCTGACCGACTGGCCCATGGAGAGGATCCGGGCCCATTCGCAGGAATCCCCATTGGGGCCAAGGATCTTGAGGATGTTAAGGGCATGCCTACCACCTATGGTTCAGTCCCTTTTAGGGACAATATTGCGCAACAGGACTCCATCCAGGTAGCGCGCCTCAAGCGTGCTGGTGCCATCCTATTGGGCAAGACCAATACACCTGAGTTTGGTTTCACCGGCTTTACCAAGAACAGGCTTTTTGGTGTAACCCGCAACCCGTGGAATCTTGAGCGCACTCCTGGAGGCTCAAGTGGGGGTTCTGCAGCAGCCGTGGCATCAGGCATGGTTCCATTGGCCACGGGATCCGATGCCGGTGGGTCAATTCGCATCCCTGCATGCTACTCGGGGTGTTTCGGCATCAAGCCCACCTATGGCAGGATACCCCTTGGTCCTTTTGAGCGCCTTAATACCACTGGGCTTTGGACCCTGGGGCCGCTTTGTCGCACTGTGGAAGATGCTGCCTTTTACCTTGATGTCACTTCTGGTTACCATCCTGCAGATCCAGTTTCCCTTCCCAGGCCACAATCTTACGTTGATGCCTTAAAAGAAGAATTGCCTCCACTCAAGATATCTTTCTCCCCTGACATGGGTTTTGCACCTGTTCAGCGGGATGTGGCACTCCTCGCGGAAAAGGGGGCCCGGGTCTTTGAAGAACTAGGGCACAATGTGGAGATCTGGAAAGGCTCATTTCCCGATATGAGCGAGACTTGGTCTGATCTTGTTTGCAAGGAACTCTACATGCAGCTTAAGGAGGTGCTTGAGCAGTACCACAGCGAAATAGGTCGGTCAATTGTGACGTCACTGGATTATGTAAACAGCCTCGATCTGGACAAATGGGTGCAACATGCCAAGGCAGTTACTGCTCTCAACAATACCTTGTGGAGCATATTTGATCAGTATGACCTCTTGCTCACCCCCACGCTTCCCACAGAGGCGTTTGCGGCCCAGGGCCCACCCCCAGCAGAAATAGAAGGCCAATCCATCCCAATATTGTGGGCTGTGGCCTTCACCTACCCCTTTAACATATCAGGCCACCCGGCAGCCACAGTGCGCTCGGGTTTTACCAGCTCCGGGTTGCCGGCAGGTCTTCAGATAATCGCCCCTCGCCACCGGGAAGACCTCGTGCTCCGCGCCGCGCTTGCATATGAGAAAGCTCGCCCTTGGAATGATCATTGGCCGAAGCTTGACCCCCAATAAATTGGGGCATTGGGAAAATATTTCCTAACAACAATAGGTACGGCGGTTCTCTTTTCAGTGATTATTCTGGGCCCGGGTGCGTGAGATCTTGATTTTTCAAGGTATCTTATCTTCCTAAAAAGGCATGCAATTTGCGTAGACTTCTATCATGAGTGGAAAATCTTTACTCCGAACAGAGAACTGGGGGACAGAAGAAAAATGGACAGCAAAGAAGATTCTCATGACAGACCCATCAAAGGTAAGGCTAGACCCACCATAGAACATGTCTTTGACTCTCTCCGTGACCTTGATTCTAATGTTGAAGAAATTGTGGAGACGAATAGTAACAAG
>DQZA01000191.1 GCA_011042035.1 Desulfobacteraceae bacterium | reverse complement strand
GGGTGCCAATGACAATCTTTGAGGCCTCTTTTGTAGGATTGAAGTTTTCTGTCATCCGGCTTTCTGTCTCAATCCCACTAGTTATCTTTAGTTCCATGGCTCTGGGTAGCTTTCTAAGGAATAGACATTACCGGGTTGAAAATGGTGGCTAGGAGAGGCTAATATGGCCTTGGCATTGAGAGGCAGAGAAGATCATGCAAATTACAAAGGAGATATTTCAGGTGGGCGGAGGCGGGCTATCGGCCCCAGGAGATGCAGCCGTTTATTTGATAAAGGTTAATGACAAGGCAGGGCTTGTGGATGCAGGTACAGGCCGGTCCACTGACAGAATTATTCAAAATATTAGAGATAACGGCGTGAACCCCGAGCAAATAAGGTACCTCCTAGTAACGCATTGCCATTTCGATCACACAGGAGGAGCAAAGGAGATAAAGGCCCTCACGGGATGCCAGATCATAGCCCACGAGCTTGAAGCTCCATTTCTTGAAAAGGCGGATCAGATAGTCACTGCAGCAAAATGGTATGGGGCGAACCTTGACCCTTTTGCGGTAGACAGAAAAATCAAAGGACAAAGGGAAAGGATAACTCTGGGCGGGAGGGTAATTGAGGCCATTCACATCCCAGGGCACTCTCCCGGATCCATGGCCTTTGTTATGGAATCGGAAGGATTCAAGGTTCTCTTTGGGCAGGATGTACACGGCCCACTTGATGCCAGGCTGCTTTCGGACAGAAAAAAATATAACCAGTCCCTAAAATTGATGCTCTCTCTTGAGGCAGATATTCTCTGTGAAGGACATTATGGCGTAGTCCGTGGAAAGGAACAGGTTAGGGATTTCATAAGCTCATTTGTTTTGTAATAAGAATGATTAAGCCGGTATGAAATCATGATCGATATTGAGCAGCTATCGCGAAGAGTTGAGCAGATAATCTTGCAGCATGGCAGACGGGGAATGGACAAGGTATATGAGGCAATGAGGCCGGGCTATTGTGGTCGCGCAGCTAGGATGATATTGGACAATATTGGTGTTATGCTCATTGGCACGGGATTCCCGGTTGGTTGTGGGTATGAAAGCGACGGCCCCATTGGTGCTTTAGCCATTTATAAGGTTTTAGAGGTTCTTGGTGGCAGACCAATCATAGTTTGCGCACCACCCCTATCAAGTATCCTATCCCCCAGCTTCGCAGTTAGAGAGATGCAGGTCTCGGAATTGGAGAAGAGCGGGAAATTCGCCAAAGAAGCCATGACCTCATTGAGCCCCGACCTGATTTTGTCAATAGAAATGCCGGGGATTGCATCCGATGGCAGATACTACAATATGAACAAGGAGGACATTTCTCACCAGACACCTAAGTTTGATTATTTCGTAACCCAGGCTGGGTGCCCGACCATCTGCTTCGGTGATGGAGGCAATGAAGTTGGCATGGGCAATGTAAAGGAAGCCCTTGCAAATATTGACATCATACCTTCAATTACCGGGTGCGATGAGCTGGTAATAGCCACGGTTTCAAACTGGGGAGTCTATGGAGTGGTTGCCATGCTCTGCGTGTTAACAGGCGAAGACCTTTTTTCTCTGATTGATCCTACATCCACCGCAGAGTTTCTTGTGGCCAATGGGTGTGTAGATGGCATTACCGTGCGCCCGGATGTAAGCGAGGACGGATTCCCTATCCACGTAGGAGTGTCAATAATAGCCCAGCTCCGCCTACTGGTAAGGGAGGCATCCTAACGGGGCTGGGCCAGAGATCGCGCACCCTCTGTCATTTATCGCTGAAGTCACTACATCTTTCCGACTGGCTGCAGCAGGAACAGGCAGTGGCCTGTCCCTCGTTGCTGCAGCACTGGGGCGCTTGACCCGTTATTTTCCGATAGGCCCATCTGAGCACGAAAAGGGAGGCTGCCCCAATGATAACCCATGTAATAACTGTTTGGGCCATTTCTATTCTCCCAGTTTCTTTCCACAAGACATGCAAAACTTGGCCTCAGGAGGGTTTTCAGCTCCGCAGTCACAGCACCCCAGAGTTACCTCGATCTTCTCTTCTGGCTGTTCCTCAAGAGGCTCTCCACCATGCTTGGCCTCATAGTCCACGATAGCATTGCCCAATGCTTCGGCGCCCAGATTTGAGCAATGCATTTTTTCCTTTGGTAGTCCACCAAGCGCCTCTGCCACTGCCTTCTTGCTAAGGGTTTTGGCCTCCTCCAGTGTCTTGCCTTTCACCAGTTCACTTACTTTGCTCGACACTGCAATAGCAGCAACACAACCAAAGGTCTTGTATTTTACGTCCTCGATTTTGCCATCTTTGACCTTGATGTAGAAGGTCATCATATCGCCACAAACAGGATTTCCTGCCTCACCTACTCCGTCTGCGTCGCTAATTTCACCTACGTTCTTGGGTTGGGCGAAATGTTTCATTACTTCTTCAGAATACATCTTTTTCTCCTTTGTCTTTATTCCCTTGTCTAATGGGGTCTTAACGATCCCTGCGACTTACTACTCAGACCACGCAGCCTATACCCTTTGAGTGGTAGGTTAGGCGGCCTGAGGTTTGGCCTTTCCCCACAGTGG
>DQZA01000114.1 GCA_011042035.1 Desulfobacteraceae bacterium | reverse complement strand
CCCACTGAAGACCGTTTCCTAATGCGCAGGACGGAGCTTCTTAACAAGATAGCCTCTCTCCTTGGTGGCCGGGCAGCCGAGGAGCTCATGTTTGGTGATATTTCCACGGGTGCCCACAATGATCTTTCCAGGGCCACGGACATAGCCAGGTCCATGGTCAAGGAATATGGAATGAGCGAAAAGCTGGGGCAGGTCTACTTTGCAAGGCAGCAAAGGTCGCAATTTCTCAATACCCCCATAATGGAGGGAGGCGGAGAATACAGTGAGGCTACAGCCGAACTCATAGACAAAGAGGTTCAAGAGATCATAAGGGCCCAATATGAAAAGGCCTTGGAGATATTGAAAGAGAAAAAGGAAGTTCTGGTGGAGGGTGCTGAGCTTCTCCTAAAGAAAGAAAAAATAGAAGGCGAGGAACTCAGGTCCCTTTTGGAGGCTAAGGGATTCTCCGTTGCATCGGATTCTTGATTCCCCTTGCCAAGATATCTGCAGCCCTTGAGCCACAGTTAAGTATGAGGTCCAGACAAGAGAGGTTTGGTATAAACTGGCCCCAGAGCTGAGGATACACGAGGGCCCGAGGGTTAAAAAAAATTAGGTTAATCCCAGCATCTTCAAATCCCTTATGGTCCAAGTATTTTTTTGCCGAGTTTTGAGCAAGGAAATGTGTGGCCCCCAGCTTCCTGGCCACTGAAATGGACAAGCCTGGTTCCCTTTCATCTATTCCAAGCGCGGAAAGACGCACCAGCTCCACAGGGATTTTGAGAGCATCCATAATATGCCTGATAATCTCCTCATTAAAATCAACCAGCTTGGTAATCCTATCTGAAAAGACATGTTCCAGAAAGGGTTCGTGATCCTTGAAATATGGCGCATTGGCGTAAGCTGTTTTTAGGGATAAGAGGTGTTTTCTTGCCCAACTTCCTTCATGGCAAATCTTCACATCCATTATGCGCTGCAGGCCAAGCCCCTTTTTCCATACCGGCAGCGTTAGCCAGAGGGCGCCTTGGTCATTCTTGAATCTATTCCGAGTAAGCCAGGTGGTGCCGCGGGGGAACTGAACAGAGTCCAACAGGACCATCACATCACATTGCAGGGCCTTTTGAAAGAAGCCCCCGTAGGGAGCAAAATAAGGTTGATGGGCACAAATTATCTTCATGCGTCGGGGCCTCAAAAAAACAGGCGTGGATCCCTGGCCTTGAGCTCACGAATCTTGGAGGCCACCAGCCTCCTGGCAAAGTCCCTGTGGGAAAGATAAGGTACAACGTTTCTTTTGAGGATACCCAAGAACTCCTGAAACAGCGCTTCTTTTTCCCTTTTGTCCACAAAGTGTCTTTCCTGTTTATACCTGTACGAGACTTTGTCTCCATAGACCCTTCGGAGCACCTCCAGGAGCTTTTCTTTTTCATCAGTGGACGATAGCACTTCGGGGGCCAGAGGCACGTCAGCGCGGGCCTCCAAGCTCACCAGCCATCTGTCTCCAGCGAGCACTCGGCTGAGGTCCCAGATCTCTACTTTTAAGTCATTGTCTAGTTCAATGATCTCTACAAGCCTACCAGACATGCGATATCTCTATGGCCCCTAGGGAATATGCCATCATCTAAGTCTTGCTACTTAGTTTCCATCCATAAATTCCCTCTCCCCCTCGAGGGGGAGAGGGGTATACAGTTTATAGATGGGCACTGCTTAGTAATTCAATGATAGATTTGGATGTGTACTCAGCCACATCCGCAAGGCCATCCAGCGGCATAAAGGATAAGGCATTGGCGGAGAAAAGACAAGTTACAGATGCGGGAAACTCATCATCAGCAAGGTATAGAATGTAGGCAAGGGCGATCTTGGGTAGAGGATACAGGACAAAGGACACGTCCCCACGAAGCTTTTCGGGCGCATCGTGCCCATTAAACCTTTTCATTATCAAATCTCGCCCCTCGGCCAGGGCCTGGACATGAGGTACAAGGATCATCTCCGCGTTGACAGAAAAGGCCCCTTGGTAGGGCATGCTGTTGGGAAGATCCTTGAATGCAACAAAAGGCTGAAGGCGTATATCCTCAGAGCTGGGAGTCAGGGCGTAAAGAGAAATAAGGACTCCTACTGGACCCTCTTGGATTGCGCCATCGAGGTACACGCCATCCTTGGTTAGTAAACAGGACCGCCCAAAGGCGGCAAAGATGTATCCTGCCTCAACGCGATCCGCCCCCAGGCGTAAAGCCAAGTCTTGCGACTCGCTTTGAAAAACCTTGGCCAAGTTGTCCTGAATAATGGATTTATACTTACTATCCATGATCTCAAACCTGCGTTGTGCAGGCAATAAGACATAGAGAATATCAAGCGCAAACCAGTCTTGATACAGGCACAAATTCCACTTTCTCAAGCAGTTTTCTTCTCGATCCAAGAAACCTCTTTATCCCTTCCAGCGTTGATGGAAAGGGGTGGCCGATTCCTATGGCCTTCCCTCTACGGATGGCGAGGCATACAAGCCGTGTCATTTGCCTAACGGTAGTATCCACTCCTATTTCGTAATCAAGAAAAACACTTCGGTGATCTGCACGCATATGAAGCCTTTTGGCGGTCCTGT
>DQZA01000195.1 GCA_011042035.1 Desulfobacteraceae bacterium | reverse complement strand
CGCGTGGAAAGGCCTATGTCCTGACCCGCCTTTCCCGTCATTTCCACCACAGTCACATATTTACAGCCCCTGTTGAGTCGCTCCCTGATGAAATCCATGCTTTCTCCATTGTTTGTAATCAGGAAATGAAGTACCTCAGGTGACAGCGTCCCTATGCTGGCAAGGTAAAGGGCGGTCTCGAGTCCCACGGCGTTTCCTCCTACAATGACAACCCGTTTGCCCACTGCCTTTTTCCCGGCAAGAACATCCCATGCCTGGACCACATTGTCCCGGTCAATGCCCGGAATATCCGGCACTATGGGACCTGCGCCCGTGGCAATGATTACTGCATCAGGGCTGATCTCCTTGACCAGATCTGCCCCGGCCTCCTGGTTCAACATGATCCGGACACCTAGGGCCTTTAGGTTGTTTTCGAGGTCTTTTGCTATGAGTAGCATTTCCTGGCGACCTGGAATATGGCGATTCAAGGGTATTTGGCCTCCCAGTTGGTTTGTCCTTTCAGCCAGGATGACAGTATGACCACGCTCCGCGGCCGTGCAGGCCGCCTTCATACCCGCGGGCCCACCGCCTATTACCAGGACCTTTTTCCTTTTTTCCGCAGGCCTGATTGGAAGTTCTCCTTCCCTTCCGGCCCTTGGATTTACCAGACAACCCGCTGGTTTTAGTTGGAATATATTGTCAAAACACCCCTGGTTGCAGGCAACACAATGGTAGATAAGATGCGCCTTGCCGTTCTTTGCCTTGTTTGGAAGTTCTGGGTCAGCTATCAAGGCCCTTGCCATGGTGACCATATCTGCCTCACCATTGCGTATTATCTCTTCACCGATCTCAGGATCATTGATGCGATTGCTTGCCAGCACCGGAACTCCCACCGCAGACTTGATTCCTTCTGCAAGGTATACGAAACCCCGTCTCGGAACAAACATGGTTAGCTGAGGCACCCTAGTTTCATGCCAGCCCCCCGTCACGTTAAAGAGGTCAACCCCGACCTTTTCCAGCTCTGCTGCGAAAATCCTTGCCTCACGGTTGGTATGGCCCCCTTCCATAAAATCATTTCCGGCGATACGGAAAAGTATGGGATAGTCAGGTCCAACGGCGGCCCTTACCTTTTCCACCACCTCGATACCAAACCTCATCCTGTTCTCCAGGGGCCCGCCGTACTCGTCGTCCCTCTTGTTGGTGAGAGGAGAGAGGAACTGACAAATGAGGTATCCGGCGCTTCCCAGGATCTCCACTGCGTCAAAGCCCGCCTTCTTTGCACGCACTGCTGCTTCAGCAAATTTATCTTGTACTGCCGGGATCTCGTGAAGCTCAAGGGCCCTAGGAGTCTCCCCGGTCAATCGAGATCGAACCGCAGAGGCCGAAAAGGGCTTGCGGCCTCCTATCATGGCGGAAAAGGCATAGCGGCCTGCCTGGTAGAGCTGGGCAGCAATCTTCGCCCCATGTGCCTGAACCGAGGTGGTAAGTCGCTTGAGCCCAGGAATAAATTTATCCTCACTAAGATCAATCATGCCAGCCATGCCACCGTACTCATCAATGGGACACCCTCCTACAATGATAAGAGCCACCCCCCCTTTGGCCCTCAGCTCATAAAAATCAACTAAGCGGTCTGTCACTTCACCTTGCGGGGTGTAACCGAGGTGCATGGCTGTCATAACGATACGGTTACGCAATTCCATGTGACGCACCTTTATTGGTGAAAACAGATAAGAAAATTCCATTTATTCCTCCTATCCCCCAAAGTTAGGATTGATGAACTCCATCCTGTCCCCCTCCTTCACCACTACCTTTCCATAATCATCTGGGTAAACGAACCTTCCATTGTGCTCCACTATTAGATGGATATCCCCTTCCTCGTGGGCAGCTATTAAATCTAGGATGGTGCTTCGTTCGGGGACATGTTCTTGAAAACCATTTATTGTGACACGGATCGAATTACCCATTGGGATAACGCCTCCTTGCTTCTGCCATAAATAACAAACTCAACCAAAAGTAGCAAGAAAACCCACTCAATCTTCACCAAGGAAATCTTCGTCATCCATATCATGGTAGGCCTTCTTGGCCCTGTATTGTCGCACAAAGATGTATATGCTCACCAGTGCCGCGAGTGCAAATAGGATCTCGTATAGATAGTAACTTAGCCTTGCAAGCCAAGTATCCCTTTTTTCGATGGATTTTCGCCATCTAGCCTCCAGTTCATGAAGCTTTAGACCAGTGACTTGGAACAAGGCATTGTCAATGCTTGCCCCCTCTTTCATGGCCTGCAAAATTGCCCTTATGCCTTGTTTTCCAAAATGTCGAATAATGTAGCCAACAAATTCCTTGGATTCAGCATACGCGAGAAGCAGGGCACTGTGCCTATCAGGAAAGGAATCCGTGAGAAACCTGAAACCTATGAGCCCCCCTGCCCGCCGGGCCAGGCGCATAAGGGAGTCACCTTCCAGGTTGAGAATTTCCCCTGCCACCCCGCTTACCACCTGGCTGATTCCTTCATCGAACCATCTCGGAATCCTCACCGCCTTTACATGCTCGTGCAGCATGAGGTGGCAGAGCTCATGTTTAATGGTTACCCT
>DQZA01000141.1 GCA_011042035.1 Desulfobacteraceae bacterium | reverse complement strand
TAGAATCTTTCGCTGGTTCTCCATGACAGTTGGAATCCAGAGCCAAGATTTGTCCACTGGCAAAAGGCTATCGACTGCATGTAAAGGAACTGCCTGCACTGTTTTCTCTCGCAAGATAGTCTCACTGCTTAAGGCATTATTGGTCGATGTCCTTTTTCAAAGAAGATTGCTTCAAGCCAGTCCTTACCGCTGGGCTTTTCACATGCTGGTGTTTTGGGGTTTTTGTTTCCTGCTCTTTATGCACTCCCTTCAGGCCTTTTTCTTGAAGCCCTTTATTGAGGCCGACCCTTGCACCTCCTTTCTCCCCATTGTGCAGACGCCCCTGCTGGTACCCCCTCCCATGTTTTTTATCACTTGATTTTCTGATGAAATCCTATTATCGTATATCGACGATGACCGATGGGGCTTCCATTTCCGATTATGGATTCCTGCTAGGAGGGCAGTTCTATGAATACCACGGGCAAAAAAGAAATATGTAACATCTCGGTTAAAATACCCAAGTACATGGCACTTCAAAACGCCCAGGAAGAACTGGCTAGGCTGTCCAAAGGATTAGGGCATCCTGCTAGAGCAAGGATTATAACCATGCTAGCCAGCAGGCCGCCGGAGGATAAATGCTTTTGTGGCGATATTGTGGATGCTCTTCCCCTGGCACAATCCACCGTTTCACAGCACCTGAAGGTACTCAAGGACACGGGCTGGCTTCAGGGGGAGATTCACGGCCCTAGAGTATGTTACTGCCTTGTGGACGGAATACTGGATTACTACCAGTGGCTCTTGCACAAGTGTACATCTATGAAAAACGCTACAGCCTGGAAAATGAAAAGAAGGAGGGAGAAGGAAGATGGTAAAAGGTAACACCGAAGCCGAACCTGTTGCTGTTAAGCGTCTATCATTTCTCGATCGATTCCTGACGCTGTGGATTTTCCTGGCCATGTTTGTGGGTGTGGGATGGGGTTATCTTTTCCCAGGCGTAAGGCAGGTAATCAACTATTTCCAGGTAGGCACAACCAACATTCCCATTGCCATTGGTCTCATCCTCATGATGTACCCACCACTTGCTAAGGTAAAATACGAGCAGATGGGGTATGTGTTTCGGGACTTTAAGGTTCTTGCCCTTTCTTTGGTACAGAACTGGGTCATAGGCCCCATCCTCATGTTTCTTTTGGCCATTGCGTTCCTTTCCGGTCACCATGAATACATGGTAGGCCTCATTATGATAGGGCTGGCCCGGTGCATTGCCATGGTCATTGTATGGAACGACCTTGCCACGGGCGATGCCGAGTACTGTGCCGGTCTTGTGGCATTTAATTCAGTGTTCCAGGTTGTCTTTTACTCTATCTATGCTTATGTTTTTATTACAGTGCTGCCGCAGTGGCTTGGCCTCAAGGGTGCTGTGGTAAACATATCTATCGGACAGATTGCAGAAAGTGTTTTTATCTATTTAGGAATTCCATTTATTGCTGGCATCCTTTCTAGATTCATCGGGCTTAAAACTAAAGGGAAACAGTGGTATGAAACAAAATACGTACCCAAAATAAGCCCTATTACACTAATTGCCTTGCTCTTTACCATTGTGGTGATGTTCTCCCTCAAGGGCGAATTCATTGTGGCACTTCCATTGGACGTAGTAAGGGTGGCCATACCCCTTTGCATATACTTTGTGGTAATGTTTTTTGCCTCGTTTTATCTTTCAATGAAAGCAGGTGCCACCTATGAACAATCCACTACCCTGAGCTTTACAGCTGCATCCAATAACTTTGAACTGGCCATAGCAGTTGCAGTGGCAGTGTTCGGCATTGATTCAGGCCAGGCATTTGCAGCGGTGCTAGGGCCATTGGTGGAGGTTCCTGTTCTCATTTCACTAGTAAACGTGGCCCTGTGGTTCAAGAGAAAATATTTCCCGTACGCCGTGGAAACTCCAACTGGTATATGCCATGTAACTTGTAAACCATGAGGTACAGAAAGATTAGTAATGATCTCTTTGAAATATTACCTGACTCTGTTGGGATCAAACGGGTGTTGGAGGAAATGGCCGGGGTTGTCGACGGATATGCTCAATGGCAGACTTTGCAGCACCTACGTGTTCAAAAAAGAGGGAAAATATGTTTTCGACACCAAAAGATTTAGAGAAGACCGGGGCTCCCCTGAGATGTTCTTGAGAGCTGTTCAGGAGCGACTCAGGAAATTGACAAACTAGTAGTCCACCGCCCGGAGGCAGTGCTGCGAGTTTGGTCATATGGAGGTGAGGCAAGATGGCACAGTACGAGGGTTTCGTTGTCAGCAAAAAGGAGGAAGGCTTAGTGGAAGTAATGATAAGGTCTTCCTCTGAAGGCATACCGGGGGTCTCTGAGCGCGTAAACCAGCAGGTGTGCCACTGCGCGGCAGAGGGGTCTCAGGTCACAATTGATGCGTTGAATGAGGCCGGAGCAGGCGTGGGAGATTGGGTGGTGGTAAGAAGGGACACATCTGTGCTCCTGCGAAACGCCTTGATCCTCATAGGGATACCCGTTGTGGGAATTCTCTTCGGTGTTATCATATCCTACTATATGACCTCAGGGTTTAGGACCCTTTCCCTGTCT
>DQZA01000001.1 GCA_011042035.1 Desulfobacteraceae bacterium | reverse complement strand
TATGCGTCAAAAAACACTCATCCCCTGGAACTGCTTCGCTATTATAATATACCCGTTTATGACTCGCTCAATGTCGCTTGCAAGTGTGTTGGGGTATTGGCTCAGAGGGGGGCCTATTTGAACGAGTATCATGCCAAGGTAAACTTCGTGTTCAACTGGGGTGCAAAGGCAAAGCATGGAGGCAAAGAGATAATAAAGGCGGCAAAGAGGGAAGGCCGGAATTTCTTGATGGAGCATGAGTCAAAGGCCTTACTAAGATTGCATGGTGCACCAGTTACCGATGACAGGCTTGCCAAGACACCGGGAGAGGCAGTCAAATTTGCACAGGAAATCGGCACTGATGTAGTGTTGAAAATAGTCTCGCCCCAGATATCGCATAAAAGTGATGTAGGCGGTGTGAAAGTAGGCCTGAGGGGAGAGGAGAGAATCATTAAGGGGTTTAATGAGGTTGTAGACAATGCAAGGCGATATAACCCTGACGCTGATATCCGGGGGGTTCTCGTATGCCCCATGGCCGAGCCCGATTTGGAGGTAATAATCGGTACCAAGATAGACGATCAATTTGGTCCGGTAATAATGTTTGGAATAGGCGGTATCATGGTAGAGGTGTTAAAAGATGTTTCCTTCAGGGTGCTGCCCATATCATCCACATCTGCGAGAAAGATGATGGAAGAGATTCGCTCGGCCCCAATTCTAGATGGGGTAAGGGGTAAATCACCCTATGATAAGAAGACCCTGAGAAAGCTACTTGTCATGTGTTCCGAGTTAATCGAGTCCTACCCAGAAATCCGAGAGATGGACCTTAACCCGATCATTGTTTACCCCCAGGGGGCAAAGGTAGTGGATGCCAGGATATTGCTAAAAGAGAAGGACTAGGGCGGGGGCCATTTGCATGCCTTGTCGAGATCTATTATTTTTGACCCCTTTACATAATCAGTCGCCTCATAGGTGGTGATGTTATCCATCTTGTAGGTTATTTCCCTTATTCGATCACATTGGGCTCTTAGATCTTTTATGTTTTGGTCATCGGGGTGTTTGTCCTCAAGCTCGTCCAAGAGATAGTATATAAACTGCAAAGGTTGATTAAGCTCATGACATGTGGCGCCGGCCGTTTCAAGAAGTACCTGGAGTTTTTCCCTTTGGAGCCTTTCCTCTTCCGCCTGCTTCAACGGCGTGATATCCCTGGTTACGGCCAAAAGGCATTTTTCTCCCGCATAATCAATTACCTCTGCAGACCATAGCACATGTCTTATTTCCCCGGATCTTATTCGGAACTTTACTTCCATGTTGCGGACCACACCCTTCTCTTTTAAGATCCTGGCCATTTCGTCTCGTTGTTCGGGTTCAGCCCAGATGCCGAGTTCCTTTGAGGTCTTCCCGATAACCTCTTCACGTCTGTATCCGGTGGTCTGAAGAAAGGCATCATTCACATCAAGGTAGAATCCGTCTTCAAGGGTGGTAATAACGAACCATTCAGGGCTGGAGCGAAAGGCCTTATTGAATTTTTCTTCTGAGATCCTCAAGGCCTCCTTTGCCCTTTCATGTTCAGTAGTGTCCATGAAGTAGCCAAGGGTAGCCCGCCTTTCTTCATAGTAAATTGATGAGACCGTCTCTATGATCCATCTTACATCACCGCTTTTATCAAGGGTCCGAAAGACATAGGGTGTGGAGTGTTGCCCCTTCAACATTTCTATGGCCTTATTTCTTACCTCATCCCAGTCTTCAGGGTGTACAATGTCCTTAGGGGACATCTGCAGAAGTTTCTTTTCGCTATATCCTGATATACGTTGAAATTCCGGGTTCACTAGCTTAAAGCGGCCATCCTGCACTATGTATATTCCAATCGGTGCGTTAACAAATAGGTGTGCAAACAGTTCCGGATCCCGGGAAGACTTGCACCCAACATCTCCATTATTGGATGCCATGCCTTTGTTATTTGATTTTATCTTGTTTTTCTTTATTAGCATACAAAATTCCCCGTCAACTATCTTGGTGGCAAATAGTACTCACATCTTAACAACTTCTTGCCCATAAAATCAATTTTTTCTCCACACCGCGACTGAGGGTTCAGCAACATGTCATTTTGGGTTCGGATCTCCAGGCAGGCCCAGCGTCCTCTGCTGCGGATTCATAAGATATAGACCAGGGGCATACCCTTCTATGTCAGGGGAATGGGGGGAGATGTTGTATCGCCGGTATCCATTGTTGATTTCCCCAGAAAAACCGCCCGGGTCCCAAGTGTAATTGAGAGCCCGGGCAGATATAGGTTTATCAATTTACCTTTTATACAGCAGCTTCCATCTCGCGGCGGCTTGCCATATCGTAGAGCACGCGCTCTCTTGCCTTGTCAATGCCAAGGGCCTTGCGTTTTTTGTCAATGTGCTGAATCATCTTGTGTGCCATTTCATATGGATCTGGCGTAAAGTCCCATGTTCCAAATCCAAGCTCCTCTAAGCCCTCGAAGAGCAGCTTATGGAATTTAGTCTCCTCCACAATGGGGAAGGTTACACCGAATACCGTATAAACTCCAGATCCAACGAAATAATGCCCAATGGAAATCGCCTTTTCGCTCATCCACTCTGGAGCTGCACCTGCTAC
>DQZA01000186.1 GCA_011042035.1 Desulfobacteraceae bacterium | reverse complement strand
GATCCTGGGAAAACAGCTACGAAGAGACAGCCGTTCCGGATCTCCGGCATAGATCCCTGTGGCCATAGGATCTATAAGATATTCAAAGGCCTCCCTGCCAAGACGCCTTCTCGCGAAATCAGCCAGGGACTCATCCTTGGAGATGTCACCTTTTGACACAAGGGCCTCGGCCAACACCCTCAATCGTCCAGGCAGAGAGAGTATTTTCGAGGTCAAGAACTGCACGGGTGATACAGGGAGTTGAATCAACTGTCCGTTCTTTATCACAAAGCGGCGCCTGGCTACGTCATTGCTCCTCAGGGGCTCCAGTCCGAGCCTGGCGGCAAGGGCAAGAGTTGATGGCTTGTTGTCAAGCACGCCGTTTACGCCTTTTTCGCACACAAAGCCATCTTCTTTTATGGTCCACGCCTTGCCTCCGGCCCTGGCCCCTGCCTCAAGTACCAGGATTTCCCATCCGGGCCTGAGTTCCTTGAGGAACCAGGCAAGGGACAGTCCGGATAATCCGCCCCCAGCTATTATTAATTTAGCCATCCTGCCTCTTTGAGACCCTGTTCCACTAAATTGGAAAGCGCATTGATAAACAAAGGCCTGTTATTAAGGGAAGGGGTACGAATAAGCCTTACCCCCTTTTTAGCCATTATCTCTGAATAAAGCATATCTATCTCGAAAAGTGTCTCTATATGATCCGATACAAAACTAATAGGCAATACCAAAATGGTATGAAGCCCCTTTTCTGCAAGTTTGTTAAGCAATATATCTGTCCCGGGCTCGAGCCACTCTACAGGGCCGCTTCTGCTCTGATAGCACAAATGGCCCTTAATGCCGATCAGTTTCTCAAGGGCCGTAATGGTGCGACAGAGATGATCTACATAGGGATCTCCTTTTTCAACCATACTTTTGGGCAGGCTATGGGCGCTGTAAACAAGGGCGAATTTATCTTTATCTTTTACCATATCTAGGCCCTCTTGCACTACGTCTGCCAGGGCCTCGATATAATCCGGATGATCCGGAAAGCTGTCTATTATCTGAGTTTCCAGCCCGAGCCTGCCTGCACACCTTTCAAATTCTCCGATAGAAGAACCACTGGTGGCACGGCTATAGTGAGGATAAAGAGAAAGGCCAAGGACTTTAGATATACCCCTTTCTTTTATTTGGTGTAAGACGTCAGGGGTCCTCGGGTTCCAGTACCTCATTCCTGAAATGCAGAGCAATTCTTCCTTCAATTTATGATTGAGCAATTGTTCAACGGCCTTGGCCTGTGTCCCGGTTATTCTGGCGAGCGGACTTTTGCCACCGATTTTTGCATATGCAGCACGGCTCTTAGGGGCCCTTCGCCTGGAAATTGCCCAGGCAATAACGGGTTGCAGCAGGCGTGGGCCCAGTTGAATAATCTCGCGATCCGAAAAGAGGTTATAAAGAAATGGCCTCACTGCAGAAAGGGAATCCGGCCCTCCCATGTTGAGAAAAACTACAGCTATCATCAGGAAGACAGCCCATGTACCAGTTCTACCAGAAGCCTTACCTTCTCATTCGGTATTTCAGGCAGAATACCATGACCCAGATTAAAGATATGGGCTTTGGCCTCAAGACCTTGCTTCAATACGGAATCCACCCTGGTTTTTAGCTCATGCTCGGGAAGAAACAGGGCACATGGATCCAGGTTTCCCTGGACTACGGTATCGGATCCAAGTCTTGATATAGCGGTTTTGATGTCCGTGCGCCAGTCCAGCCCTATGACTCCGGCACCGGAATCACTTATGATTTCAAGAACATGCCCTCCATTAAAGACAAAATAAATAAAGGGCACTCCTGAACCCTTAATTCTTTTAAAGATACGGGTTACATATGGAAGGGCGTATCTTGCATAATCCTCTCTGGTAAGTACCCCTGCCCAGGTATCAAATACCTGTATGGCTTGGGCCCCCGCCCTTATCTGTGCCTCGATGTAGGAATGGACTACTTCAGTCAGGAGGTCCATAAGGCGTGAAAAGAGATGCGGAGCCTCAAACAGCATCCGTTTTGTATTTACAAAGCTCTTGGAGGTACCCCCTTCTATCATATAAGTCGCAAGGGTAAAGGGTGCACCTGAAAAACCTATCAGCGGAACCTTGTGGCTAAGTTCTTTTCTCAAGATCCGGATAGTCTCAAGCACAAATGATACATCGGCATCCGGATCTATAGGATGGAGCCGTTCAATATCCTGCTCAGTCCTTACGGGAGGATTTAAGACAGGCCCTTTTCCCTCGTGGAAGTCAAGCCCTATTCCCATGCACTCAAGGGGGATCAGTATGTCGGAAAAAAGAATGGCTGCGTCAACCCCAAGGATGTCAACGGGCTGTATGCTAACCTCTGCTGCCAGCTCAGGGGTCTTGCATAGTGTGAGAAAGTCTATCTTTTTTCTGACCTCTTGGTAGGCAGGAAGATATCTCCCTGCCTGTCTCATTAGCCATACCGGTACCGGTCTGACCGCCTCGCCGTGGCATGCCCTTAAAAAGGCTTCATTCATCCTGTCCTCCTGGAGGTTGAAATTGGAAATTGGAAATTCGGCCTTCATGCCTTCGTTCAGATAAAGCCTTTCTTCTGAAACCCTTTGCCGGTCTGTAAACATCCAACTCGTAAAATCGTTTCAT
>DQZA01000236.1 GCA_011042035.1 Desulfobacteraceae bacterium | reverse complement strand
GGCTGAAAGTCCTATGTAAACAGCCGCCACATTAATACCCAAGACCTTTCCCCTTTCATCAGGTGGGTATACGGAGACAAGGATCGCCATACCTGTTGCAAAGACCATGGCGTTGCCTACGCCCTGTATAACCCTGAACACAACAAGCATGGACGTGGAAAAGGATGCTGCACAAAAGACCGAAGAGATAGTGAAGACAATAATCCCCACTGTAAATATTTTCTTCCTCCCGTAAATGTCACCCAGCTTGCCACTGGGAACGAGGAATACGGCTACGGCCAAGAGATATGCCGTGGCTACCCACGTCAACATGACTGCGTCCATCTGTAGTTCTTTTCCTATGACCGGCAGCGCCACGTTTATGGACGAGCCCATGAAGGGTGTGATGAACGAGTTGAGCGTGGCAATAACTAGTGCAGATTTCTTGGTCTGTTCTGTATCCATAGGGATAAAAGTCCAGGTGGTGTCGGATTATCTCAAATGACCTTTAAGGCTGTGGTCGGTCTTAATTGAGCTTCAGACCCTGACAAATACACCCTAAAATCTCTGATCCTCAAAGGAGGCAGGATCCCAAACAGGCCTTCTAAATCAATTTCTTCCCACTGATGCGGTGTGTCCATATCGTATGGTCCCTTTTTGAGAATTTTAGCAGTTATGAAAGGAGATTCCTTTTTGAAGGTCAACAAAAAATTTTGAGCTTCAGGGCTTGATTTTATTACGATTGCCGACTACGATTACCGATATGAATTCTGAGCTAAAAAATATTACCCGTGAAATCCTGCTTGGTTTTTGGAAGGTTCATATCCTCCACCATGCGGCTGAGGGCCCGGTTGTGGGGCAGTGGATGCTTCAGGAGTTACGTCGCCACGGGTATGAGCTGAGTCCCGGCACCCTGTATCCCCTGCTCCAACGCATGGAACGAAACGGTTGGCTGCGCTCCGAGGTAGACCCACAAGGTGGCCCTCGCGCAAGGAAAAACTATTACCTTACCCTAAAGGGCCAAGAGGTATTGAAGTTTATAAAGGATCGAGTGGAAGAACTGTGGTGGGAAATCAAAGATGAAGCAGACAAATGAAATAACAAGAGCCACAGCCAGCGCCAATACCCAGCAATCTAGAAAAGATACTCCTTGTATTGAAATGGAGGATGTCACGGTCCGTTTTGATGGGAAGACTGTGCTCGAAAAATTTTCTTTGATGGTGGACAGGGGTGAAAAGGTGGTGTTGACAGGGCCATCAGGACGAGGCAAGAGCACGGTTCTTCGCTCCATCCTGGGTTTTGTGGTACCAGAGTCAGGGACGATTCGGGTCTTGGGCGAGCCCCTGTCTTCTGGGGCAATATGGCGCTTGCGGACCTTGATTGGTTATGTTCCCCAGGAGCCAGATTTGGGCTCCGGATCGGTGCGCGACTGGCTTGAGAGGCCTTTTTCCTATCGCGCCAATAAGGAGCTCAAAAAGAATTTGGCTAAGCTTCCGGAGATGTTTCATCAATTTCTTTTGCCGTTGGACCTTCTGGAAAAGGATGTGGAGACTCTATCAGGGGGAGAAAAACAGCGTGTTACCATAGTCTCGGCCCTGTTGCTTCAAAGGCCTATTCTGCTCCTGGACGAGCCCACTTCAGCCCTAGATGAGGCGAGCCGAAAAAGGCTGACAGAATTCTTAAGCCTTTCATCAGATCTCACAGTCCTAATGGTATCTCATGAGCCAGAGCTTCTGAGGGCAGCAGACAGGAAAATCAAGCTCTCCTAAAGGAGAAATATGATGGGAGCGGTTGATCTTAGTATCGACGGATTGGTTATTTATTACATCTTGCTCATAATACCGCTTGGATTGATGCTGTGGCTTCACATACCCATGATTGGGAAAACCCTGGTTTCTATAGTCCGAATGACCCTTCAACTTGCCTTTGTGGGACTATATCTTCAAGTGGTTTTCAAGATCAACAGCCCCTGGCTCAATTCTCTATGGCTTGTGGTTATGGTAGGGGTAGCGGATTTTTCCATTATCAGGGGGTGTGGACTGCGGCTTGCCAGATTTGCAGGTCCACTTTTTGGAGCCTTGGTGGCGGGAACAGCCCTTCCTCTGCTGTTTTTTGTTGGCCCCCTTTTAAAGCGTCCTAATCTGATGGATGCCCAATATGTGATCCCCATTGGTGGTATGATCCTGGGCAATTGCCTAAGGGCAGACATCATCGGGATCAGGAATTTCTATGAGTCTCTTAAAAAGGGAGAAAAGGCCTTTATTCTAAGTCTTGCCCAAGGAGCACGCCTTAAGGAGGCAATCCTGCCCTATTTAAGAGATGCGTGTGAGGCAGCCCTCATGCCAACTGTTGCGACCATAGCCACCATTGGTTTGGTAGCCCTTCCAGGGATGATGACAGGGGTAATTTTGGGTGGAGCCAATCCGGTCACCGCCATAAAATACCAGATCGCCATAATGATCGCCATCTTTACTGGCACTGCGATCACAGTGGTTCTAGGGATACTGATGACGATCAGGAGTAGTTTCACACCATACGGAGTGCTGGATGTGGCTTCATTCAGCAAGTGATCCTGACAGGTATGAGATGCCTATAATCTAAAACCTGAACCGAATGCCCCCGGTGAATCCGTAATCAGAGGCACCGTCAGAAAGCCCGAGTAAAAGCCCTGCG
>DQZA01000121.1 GCA_011042035.1 Desulfobacteraceae bacterium | reverse complement strand
CTCCAGCACGTAACCCCTCTGTGCAAACTTCAGCGCCAGGCGGGCATTTTGCTCTACAAGGAGGATAGTCGTCCCTTCCTCATTTATCTCCCGCAAAGAATCAAACATGTTCAATATCAGCATGGGCGCAAGCCCCATGGAAGGCTCGTCAAGAAGCATCACCCTTTGAGCACTCATGTACGCCCTTGCCACCGCCAGCATCTGTTGTTCACCCCCGCTGAGGGTCCCCGCCTCTTGGTTCTTTCTTTCCTCCAGCCTTGGAAAAATGGAAAACATCCGCTTGAGGTCATGCCTGATCTTGTCGTGATCTTTTCTGGCAAAAGTTGCCAGCTTCAGGTTTTCCATTACCGTCAAGTTTCCAAATAGTCGCCTTCCCTCTGGCACATGGGAGATGCCGAGCTCACTCACCACCTTATCTGGCTTGTACTTCAGCATGTCCTTTCCCATAAAGACCATTCTTGTGCCCTGCTCCACATCAACCATTCGGGAGATGGCTCTAAGGGTGGTACTTTTCCCGGCTCCATTGGCCCCAATGATGCAGACAATTTCCCTATCGTCTATTTTAAAATCAACGCCATGAAGCGCTGCGA
Source organism: Desulfobacteraceae bacterium (assembly GCA_011042035.1). GTDB lineage: Bacteria > Desulfobacterota > DSM-4660 > Desulfatiglandales > Desulfatiglandaceae > B111-G9. Next base: position 2,077 of record DQZA01000121.1, on the reverse strand, counting down.
TCCCTCCATAGGAGACCCTGAGATTTTCCACCTCCAGTAGCATTCTTACTCTACCTCCTCTTTGCCAAGGTAAGCCTCAATGACCTTAGGGTTGTTCTGGATCTCCTCTGGCGTACCCTCGGCAATTACCTCTCCAAAATTGAGGGTCTGGATTCTCTCACAAAGCTCCATCACCACCCTCATCCTGTGTTCAATCAAGAAAATGGCAGGGCCGAATTCTTTGTGGACCTTGCGGAAAACTTCCATCATACCCTTGAGCTCTTCAGGCGTCATGCCCACCGTGGGTTCATCAAGGAATAGTATCTTCGGCCTGATGGCAAGAGCCCTTGCCATCTCTACCTTCCTTTGAACACCGTAAGGGAGGTTCAGAACATTCTGATCGGCGTATTGGGCAATATCCAGCAGGTCCAATAGCTCGAGTGAATGATCCTCAATTTCCTTTTCCTCCCTGTATCTCTTGGAGGTACCGAAAAAAGCCCCGATCAACCCATAGCTCAACTTAGAATAATGGGCCATCATCACATGTTCTAGCACCGTCATGTGGCGCCACAACTGCATGTTCTGGAAGGTTCTTCCCAGCCCCATGGCTGCTATCTGGTGCGGCCGCAGACCCTTTATGTTGGCACCATTGAAATAAATTTCCCCCTCTGTGGGTGTATATACCCCCGTAATGAGGTTAAAGATCGTTGTCTTTCCAGCACCATTAGGTCCAATAAGCCCCCTGATCTGTCCCGGCTCTATGGTCAGGTTATAATTGTGTACAGCCCGAAGCCCGGAAAAATAATGTGTCATGTTCTTTACCTGAAGAAGCGCCATGGCACTAAACCCTTTCCCTGGATTTCACTCTAGGTCTAAGTATCTCTCTCACGTCAAAATGCGTAAATGCTATGAGTCCGGTGGGACGGAATATCATCACCAAGATCAAAAGAACCGGAATAATGATCCACTTGAAAATCTCTAGCGGCCTTAACATCTCACTCAGCATATTGAAGCCCACGGCACCCACAATGGACCCTACGACGGAGTTAAGCCCGCCAAAATATACCATTGCCAGCACCTCTGCCAGTTTCTTGAGGCCAAAGGTGCCAGGGTTCACATAGCGCAACACGTGGGCGAAGAGCCCTCCCCCTACGCCGGCCCAGAAGGCCCCGAACATGAACGCCACCATCTTGGTCTTTCGCGTATTGACCGTCATGGCCTCAGCAGCAGATTCCTCATCTCTCACAGCATTCAGTGCCTTACCCATGGTGGATTCAACAAAATTATTAATGGTCCATACACACAAAACCGCCCATACAAACACCGTTGGTAGGGTGGCCCAGTCGGGTTGACCTCCAAGTCCACGAGGCCCGCCCACCACCTCGAGATTTTCAATAAGGCTTTTTACGATAAACATGAAAGCAAGTGAAATAATGGCCAGGTAATCACCCCGGGTCCTGAATGATGGTATGGCTACTACCAAAGCGCCAATCGCCGCAACGACTCCGCCCAAGACCAGTGCAACCGGGAAAAGAAATTGACCTATGGAGGCGGGCAAGAGTGCGTGTCCGAAGAGCCTGTCGTTTACAAACAGGCCCACGGTGAAGATAGATGCCACATATGCACCAAGTGCCATGAAGCCCGGGTGGGAACAGGAAAACTCGCCCATGTACCCGTTGATAACGTTGAGGCTAAGCGTGAGCATTATGGCAATAAGAGTGAGTTTTACCAGTAGGAGTCTGTAATCACTAACGTCACACCATAAATCAAGTGCAAAATAAAGCAAGCCAAGGTGCAATGCTGCGGAGAACCACAGGGGAACTCTTTCCAGTTTTCTAGCGATCCAGTTCATGCTGGATGCAGTTATCTTCGCAAAAAGGCCTACGGGAAGCGCATAGATCAGTAACACATATACAAACGCACCTGGGATCAGGGCAGGTTTTTTCAGCATGACCACAACGCCAAAAAGCACGGGAATCTTGGGAAGATCCAACAATTCAGTAAGAGGATCGCCAAGAAAATGTTCCAGTAAAACAGAGACAAAAGCGCCCAGCAACCACCCAAGCGCAGGGGTGCCTGAGAAAAGGCTCTTTATCCT
>DQZA01000161.1 GCA_011042035.1 Desulfobacteraceae bacterium | reverse complement strand
GGCTTCACTATAAACGTGTTGCCCGTGGCTATGGCAAAGGGTAAAAACCACAACGGCACCATAAACGGAAAATTAAACGGCGCTATGCAGCAAAATACCCCCAACGGCTGGTATATCGCATACTCATCAATACCATGGGCAATGTCTTCCAGGTTGAATCCCTGCATTGTAGTGGGTATCCCTGAGGCCACCTCCACCATCTCTATCCCGCGTCTAGTCTCCCCTCGGGATTCATCTATAGTCTTTCCATGCTCGCGGGTCTGTACAACGCTAAGCTCATTGAACTTGTCTTCCATTAGTTCAATCAGCCTGTGTAGGTATCTGGCCCGAGCCACAGGTGGCGTGTTCCTCCAGTCCGAATACGCCTCAACCGCTCCCTCCACCGCAGCATCAAGGTCAGCCTTCGTCGACATGGGACACTCACACAATAGCTCCATTCGCGCAGGATTGATAATCTCCACGTACTCATCGGTCTGTGCGTCCACCCATTCCCCGTTAATGTAATTCTGCAATCTCTTAACCGCCATAACAAATCCTCCTGAAATTTAATGGGTTATACTCAAGACTATTGATATGCCTTTTCATTTAAGCGTCAGTATGAGATGGATTTTCAGTTTAGCAGAATAATATCGAGCCCTTATCCTGTCAACTTTAATTAGTGCCCATCCATAAAGTCTGTACACCTCTCCCCCTTGAGGGGGAGAGGCTGGGTGAGGGGGTGTGATATCAAGAGCTTACACCCTCACCCTATCCCTCTCCCTGCCTGTCGGCAAGCAGGCCTCAAGGGAGAGGGAATTTATGGATGGATACTAATTAACGATCCTGCATTGACTCCACTTGCGATTTCCCTTAACCTGAATTTGAGGATCTTGAAACCCAATAAGCGCTAGTCACAATGATATTCAACAGATAGGGAATAAATGACTATTACCAAAAGCCTCGCCAATATGCGCCTCCCCCTGCCCGAGAGAATGCGCCCCCGCTCTTTGGACCAAATTGTGGGGCAGGACCATTTGGTTGGTCCTGACACATTACTACGCAGGGCCATAGAAACAGGCAAGCTTTTTTCAGTGATTTTCTGGGGACCTCCTGGCTCAGGCAAAACCACCTTGGCCCGGCTTATGGGGGAGTATACAGGTTATCCCTTCAAGTCATTCTCAGCAGTGACATCTGGGCTTAAGGAGCTGAGGCAGATTATTGAACAGGCAGAGAAGATGCGGGATCTAACAGGTAATCCCACGCTTCTATTTGTGGATGAAATCCACAGGTTCAATAAGGCCCAACAGGACGCCTTCCTTCCCCATGTAGAAAGTGGTTTGATCATCTTGATAGGGGCAACAACCCAGAACCCGTCTTTTGAGGTTATACCCCCATTGCTTTCCAGGGCACGGGTGCTCGTCCTGAAACCTTTAAGTGAGAAGGCCATCCGACAAATCCTTGAGCGGGCCCTCTCTGACGAAGAAAGAGGCCTCGGAAGGTATCCTATCAATATGGAAAAAGATGCGCTTCAGGTCGTTGTCCAGTTTTCTGAAGGGGACGCGCGCGTTGCCCTCAACAACCTTGAGGCACTTGTGTACCATTATAAAGACTCATTAGACGAAGGTAAGACTGTCACCATCTCCCCCCGTGACGTGGAACAGGTGTTACAACGAAAGGCCCTCACCTACGATAAGGCAGGGGAAGAACACTACAACTTGATATCCGCCTTTCACAAGAGCATGCGAGGCAGCGACCCCCACGCCTCTTTGTACTGGCTCTATCGCATGCTAGAAGCCGGCGAAGACCCTCTGTTCATTTGCAGGCGTATGATTCGCTTTGCCTCCGAAGACATTGGGCTGGCTGACCCTCAGGCCCTCCAGGTGGCCTTGGCAGCCTTCGATGCATGGGAAAAAGTAGGCCCGCCAGAGGCAGAGCTAGCGCTGGCAGAGGCTGCCGCCTATTTGGCAACGGCGCCCAAGAGCAATGCCTTGTATGTTGCGGAAAAGGCTGTTAAAGAAGAGATCCGTAAGTCAGGGGCACTGCCCGTCCCGATGCATATCCGCAATGCGCCAACAGGATTGATGAAAAAACTAGGGTATGGGAAGGGGTACCTCTATCCCCATAACTACCCCGGCGCAAGGGTGCATCAGCAATATCTGCCAGATGGCCTCAAACGGAAAACGTTCTATTACCCCACAGAGCGTGGCTTTGAGCAGGAAATACAAAAGCGCATGTGCCAGATCAAAACAGATGCAGAGAAAAAATCCGACAAATCCTGAACTGCTCTAGGATAACCTTATCAACTTTTGATTCCTCAAGAATCTTATAGCATCCTTACTTTACTACCTGCTCCCCTGAAAAATGCCTGTTGCGCTTTTTCCACTTGCGGAGCTTCTCATGCCCCATTTTGAAGAGAAAGGAAGAAGCGTTTAGGTTTTCTGCTCCATCAGTTTCCTAACCGAGCGGACAAACTCTTCGAGGTCTCTAAGGTCTGGCCCAGCGATTACTTGGTATAGTTTCGTGTAATCTATTTCTCAATAGCGGTGCACCATCCGCACACTGCATGTGCGCTTTCACCCATCTGAGTCATGCGTGATTTCATTTGTGACAATAACATTCTCAGCCCGTCAACAAAACCGACACCTTCATTCCTTGTCAGAAATTCTTTACCAGCCTGGCAAAATTTTTAT
>DQZA01000167.1 GCA_011042035.1 Desulfobacteraceae bacterium | reverse complement strand
CTGATAAACGAAGCCTCCGCACTAGGTACTACCCATCCATAAATTCCCTCTCCCCCTCAAGGGGGAGAGGGGTATAGAGTTTATGGATGGCAATTAGACATGCTCCCCTATCATATGCGAGATCTTCGTTCTGCGTTAATTTCCTCTCTAAGTTGAGTGCCGGGCAGTGGCTTTACATGGACACCCACCAATTCACTATTTAACGATTTAACTATTCAACTATTCAACCACTTAATGGATATCCATGTTGCGGCTTTCGTCCCCACTCACAGCCGCGGGCCGGTCCCGGATTCTCACCGGGTTCCCTTTTCACCCGCCAGGATTCAGTGGCGGGCTACGTCCCTAACTAGCGGGACACCTGAACCTATTTGCGTGTACCAAAAGGTGATTGGGTTGTCAATGGATTTGCCTTGGGTCAGGGTGCGAGGAAGCCCTCTCAAGAGCGAATAATACACCTATTGACAAAAGGCTCAACGATCGACTTCAATGCCTCGAGTTCGTTTTTTGATAATATGGGAGTCCCCCTCTTGTTGCCGCCTCCCAGCCCAGCAGAAGCCTGGCTCAGGCCATTGAAAAATTCTGGGCACAGAACCTTTGTTTGGTGGGCAGCTTGAAGAACATAAAGGTTTGCTTTCTCCACCATCCTCGCAATGGTACGCATCCTAGAGTTGTCCACCAGTGGCCTAACACAGGTGGTCCTGAATTCATAGGCAGGGGCATTGTCCATAATCAGCTTTATGGATTTTAAGATCTTATCTGAGGCACCCTCCTCCCTTGTCACAGACCGGTAGCCCGCCGGATCTGACTTGATATCCATCGCTATATAATCCACCAGTCCTCCCTTGAGCAGATCCTCCACTATCTCAGGTCTGCTTCCATTGGTATCCAGTTTTACTGCATAACCCAGGTCCTTGAGTCCCTCGCACAAATCGAAAATCCAAGGTTGCAGCGTTGGCTCCCCACCTGATATCACTACGCCATCCAGAAGCCCCCTTCGCTGTTCCAAAAACTCCCACAAAAACTCTTCACTTATTTCCGAGCAATCTCGGCCGTTGCCTTCCACAAGCTCTGGATTGTGGCAGTAGGGGCACCTGAAGTTGCACCCCTTAAGGAAGATAACACAGCCCACCTTGCCCGGAAAATCTATGAGTGAGCTTTTTTGGAGGCCTCCAATATGTAGGTCCCTTTCTCGTATGGATGATCCCATAATGAATATGTCTCCTGCGTGGAGTTTGAAGCCTTGGAGATATCAAAATTCCTCCGCAATTGAAATTCGGCCTGCTTTCCGCTGTTCCACTGTTTGACGGGCCTCAAATAGCCCACCACCCTTGAGTATACCTCCGTCTCCTGACCGCATTCAGGGCAAGTCTCCTGTTTCCCTGCAAGATAACCATGGGAAGGGCAAACACTAAAAGTCGGGGTGATGGTAAAATAAGGCAGGCGAAATCCTGAAACTATCTTCCTCACCAACGCCTTCACGGTATCTGTATCACTTACCTGCTCGCCCAGGAAGACATGAAGTACGGTTCCACCGGTGTATCTGGTTTGAAGCTCATCCTGCAGAAGCAAGGTCTCAAAAATATCATCAGTGTAATTAACCGGAAGATGGGTAGAATTGGTGTAAAAGGGTTCGGCCCCCTGGCGGTACTCTGCCTCATTAGCACAAATGATGTCAGGAAAGCGTTTTTTGTCCAACAGGGCGAGCCGATATGAGGTACCCTCGGCAGGTGTAGCCTCCAGATTGAACAGATCCCCTGTTTCTTCCTGAATCATAGAGATATGTTCCCTGATAAGATCCATCACCCTCAAGGCAAATGCGCGCCCGTTCTCGGTGCCAATATCTTGACCAAGGAAGTTCAAACAGGCCTCGTTCATCCCTATGATACCAATGGTAGAAAAGTGATTTTTCCAGTAAAAGCCTGTGCCAGACTTTATCTCCCGTAGATAAAATCTGGAATAGGGATAAAGATTCTTGTCAGTAAGCCTCTCCAGGACCTTCCTCTTTATAGATAGACTTTGTGCTGCCAGATCTATCAAGTCTCTGAGGCGCGAGAAAAATTCTTCCTCCGTCTTGGCAAGATATCCGACCCTGGGGAGATTTATGGTCACAACCCCTATGGACCCTGTGAGGGGATTGGAGCCAAACAGGCCCCCTCCTCTCTTAATCAATTCCCTATTGTCCAGACGAAGCCGGCAGCACATGGACCTTGCATCCTCCGGGGACATGTCGGAATTTACAAAATTGGAAAAATAGGGGATCCCGTATTTCCCGGTCATTCGCCAAAGCGCATCCAGGTTCGGGTTATCCCAGTCGAACTCCCTTGTAATATTGTATGTTGGGATCGGGAAGGTAAAGACCCGGCCCTTTGCATCCCCTTCCATCATCACCTCAGCAAAGGCCCGATTTATCATGTCCATCTCAGGCTGGAACTCTCCATAGGTTTCCTTTTGAGGTTCACCACCCACAATGACCTCCTGGCGCTCGAATATGGGCGAAACCTTGAGGTCCAGGGTTATATTGGTAAAGGGAGTCTGAAATCCAACCCTTGTTGGTATATTGATGTTGAAGACAAATTCTTGGAGGGCCTGCTTTACCTCCTTGTAGCTCAAACCGTCATAGCGGACAAAGGGAGCAAGCAGGGTATCGAAGTTGGATATGGCCTGGGCGCCTGCTGCCTCTCCTTGTAACGT
>DQZA01000134.1 GCA_011042035.1 Desulfobacteraceae bacterium | reverse complement strand
GGTATAGCAGGGGGCCATATCAAGGGTTTCAACAGTCACGGGGTTATTGCCCTCAAGGACAAAGAGGTAACGCAAAAAGACATTGATCGCGTCATAGAGGCCGCCAGTGCAGTTGCCATTCCCATGGACCGTGAGGTGATTCATACGCTCGTACAGGAATTTATTGTAGATGACCAGGATGGGATAATGGATCCACTTGGAATGTCAGGGGTAAGACTAGAAGCAAAGGTCCATATAGTGACAGGAGCTGTGACGTCCGCGCAAAACATAATTAAGTGCGCGAACAGGGCTGGGCTAGATGTATGCGATATAGTGCTGGAGTCTATTGCTTCGTCTGAGGCGGTTCTTAACAAAGAAGAGAGAAACTTAGGTGTCGCCTTGCTTGATTTTGGAGGCGGGACCACTGATATGGCAGTTTTTTCCAAAGGGAGCATTAAGCACACATCAGTTCTTGCCCTCGGGGGTGATAACTTGACCTATGACATAGCAGTGGGCCTCAGAACCCCAAAGGGTGAAGCAGAGAGGATAAAAATGAAATACGGCTGTGCACTGTGCAGCCTTATTGGAAAAGATGAGACCATAGAAGTGCCAGCCGTCGGGGACCGTAGACCAAGAGTATTGTCCCGTCAGATATTGGGTGAAATATTGGAGCCACGAGTGGAGGAGATCTTTTCTTTGATCCACGGTGACCTTGTCCGTTGCGGCTATGAGGAGAAGATAAGCTCTGGAGTGGTAATAACTGGGGGCTCGGCCGAATTGCCAGGGGTTCCAGAGATTGCGGAACAAATATTTAATGCGCCAGCGAGACTTGGGTATCCCAAGGGGATAAGTGGATTAGTGGAAATAGTGAACAAACCAATGTACGCAACGGCAGTGGGACTGGTGCTTTACGGGGCCAGGAATCAGAGAAAAGGGAAGAAATTCAGAATTAGGGACGGAAATATATTTAACAGGGTCATGGGGACCATGAAAAGGTGGTTTAAGGAGGTAATATGAACGGTAAAGGAGGGGCAAAATGAAATTCGAGTTTGTGGAGGAAAGGCAAAGGTACCAGGCCAGGATAAAGGTCCTGGGAATTGGTGGAGCAGGAGGCAATGCCATAAATAACATGATTGCCTCCCAGCTTAAAGGTGTGGACTTTATTGTCGCCAATACAGATAGTCAGGATCTGGAGCGCTCCGCTTGCCCGTATCGTATTCAACTGGGAGCAACCGTGACAAGAGGGCTTGGGGCAGGGGCGGATCCAGAAATAGGCAAACAGGCTGCTGAAGAAAGCATTGAGCAGATTAGAGAGGCTGTAGAAGGCGCAGACATGGTGTTTATTACCGCCGGCATGGGCGGAGGTACGGGTACTGGGGCCTCGCCAGTGGTGGCCAGGGAATCGAAATCCTGCGGTGCTTTGACCGTAGCTGTTGTTACCAAGCCATTTAAGTTTGAAGGTGACAAACGGATGAGACGTGCCGTCAATGGTATTGAAGAGCTAAAAAAAGAGGTTGATACCCTCATTGTCATCCCAAACGAAAGGCTCAAGAGTATAGGCACAAAGTCAGCAACATTTAGGGAGCTAATAACACGGGCTGATGAGGTCTTGCTCCACGCTGTGAAAGGTATTTCTGACCTGATTATGAGTGACGGGTTCATCAACCTTGATTTTGCAGATGTGAAAAAGGTGATGGAACAAATGGGCACCGCTGTGATGGGTACGGGCAGGGCAAGAGGAGAGCAAAGGGCCTCTGAAGCGGCCCAGATGGCGGTAAGCAGCCCACTGCTGGAAGATATTTCCATAAGTGGCGCCAAGGGACTATTGATGAATATAACCGGTCCTTCGGATATGACCATGGATGAGATCGACGAGGCATCCAGTTTTATCAAGGAAGAAGTCCATCCCGATGCTGAAATATTCTGGGGTGTTGTGTTTGATGACTCGATGGAGGACGAGATCCAGGTCACCGTCATTGCAACGGGTATAGATAGTATCTCAGTGGATAAGGTGGCAAGGATTAGGGATGTTACGCCGGAAGAGGCTCAAGAAGGATGGACCGTGAGAGTCAACGGTCAAAGTCTGGATACTCCCACTTTCCAGAGGAAAGGTAGAGAACCCTTGTTTGACGAAGTTGAAGACAGACGTCCAAGGAAAAAATCGCGTATGAACCGGGATTTCTTTGAAGATGATCTGGACTATCCGACTTTTTTGAGGATGAAGGCGGACTGATAGGTCTGAGGAAGCGAAGTGGCCTCAGAGCATGTTATCTCCCTTTACCGTAAGAGGCTTGGCAGCGAAAGGGGTTGGGTCAAAAAGGACTGGGGAGGAAGACTTCGAATTGCCCTTGTCTATCCCAATGTCTATCGAGTTGGCATGTCAAGCCTTGGATTTCAGTGGGTCTACCACCTTTTCAACTCAAGGGAAGACGTAGTTGCGGAGCGGGCCTTCTTGCCTGATGGTCATGAAATGTCCCTCTACCGTAAGGCTGGGAACCCGCTCTTGTCCCTTGAGTCACAGCGTCCCTTAAAGGAATTTCATTTAATCGCCTTTTCCCTATCATTTGAGAATGATTATCCAAATATTCTGACTATCCTTGAGCTCGCAGGATTACCCCTTGAAGCAGCGAAGCGCAGGGGTGCCTATCCTTTGGTGGCAGCGGGGGGCATATTGACCTTTCTTAACCCAGAACCCGTGTCCCAATTCTTTGATTTCTTTATCGTAGGAGAAGCAGAACCC
>DQZA01000050.1 GCA_011042035.1 Desulfobacteraceae bacterium | reverse complement strand
TTGACCTCCATCAGCTTCTTGTCCAACAATTTTCAGCTCGGGAGCAATAACGGCAAATTGAGCCTACCTTTTTGTCAGTGTAACCAGGGCCTATTCCTATCATGCTGGAAACCGATCTAAAGGGTTTGAGTACCCCATTTTCACTGAGAGTAACACCAATCTGTTGGGTCCTGACTAGAGAGCAGAGATCACGCTGGCCCGTCAAGGGCCAGCCAAGTAATGAGCCAGGTGCAAGGGAGGGACTTACCCCCCAGCCCAGTGATAATGCTTCGTGCTCTGCCAGGTGCCGTATGGCCTCTCCTACCTGGGCCAGAGCCACAACGCCAATGCTGTCAGCTAAATAGGCCCTGAGGATGTCTCCTTCCTCATTGCAGTGCTCTATAAAACCTTCAAGCCTGTCACCAATTGTTGCCACTGAGACCAGCGCCCTGCGCGCCTTGGACATAAGATCTGCATGTTTCCCCAGCCTTAAATCAGCCACCTGACCGTCATTGGGAGATTTTAGTAGGACGTATTCACCTTTGACTCCTCGAACTTCAATCCATTCATATACCGCCCGGGGTTCCAAGAGACCCTGGCACTCTTTCAGGGTGGTGTGGGCTTCCGCAACCAGTTCTTCGGGGGCCCTTTTGCCATGGTGGAGGGCTAGCACCACTTCTGTGGGATCTATCCTTAGACTTATTCTGTTCAGGACAGTCACCTCATCCCCACAAGTTTCTTCATCTTGTTAACTTCCTCTGTTTCAAGGTAACGGTATTCACCTACCTTGAGGTCGCCTAATTCAATGGTTCCAAATCCCGTTCTTATAAGGTGAATCACACGGTAACCCACTACCTCAACCATTTTCCTCACCTGGCGGGAAACCCCTTGGGTAATGGTTAAGCGTATCACGGTTTGACGATTGTCTCTACTAAGCAATGTCACCTTTCCCTTGGCCCTGACAGCCCCCGGTATTCTTACCCCTGACCTCAACATCTCTAGGGCGGTGTCTTCCATGTAATCGGCAACAGTGGCCTTGTATGTCCTGGGGACACTGAATCTGGGGTGGGTGAGGCGGTATGCCCATTCGCCGTCGTTTGTAAAAAGCAGCAATCCCATGGTGTCAAAGTCCAATCTTCCTACTGGATACACCCTTTCCTTTACGTTATCCAAAAGGTCTGTGACCAAGGGCCTTCCCAGCGGATCGCTCATTGCACAAATATAACCAAAGGGCTTGTTGAGCATTATATAGGCCCTTCCTTCTGGACCCGGAACTTCTCGGTCATCCACATGAATCTTGTCCTTGCCCCAAACCGCTTTGAACCCCGGTTCCCGGACAACCTTGCCATTTACCCTCACCCTTCCTGTAGCAATAAGCTCGTCGGCCTTGCGACGCGAGGTAATGCCCGCCAAAGACAAGAGTCGATTCAGTCTTATGGGTTCACGGGCCTCATTGAGTTCAGTCCTCTCAGTCGGAGAGCGGAAGGGCTGGGGTTTCTTGGTTTTTGGTTTCTTTGTCCTTTTTTCCCGGACTAGTTTCTTGCTCATGGCTGGCCAGTTCCTTTATCTCCTTAAGTTTTGGGAGAGAGTTGAGGTCCTTGAGTCCGAAGACTTCAAGAAACTTCTTGGTGGTGCCATAGATCAGTGGTCTACCTGGCAGGTTTTTCCTGCCCACTATGCGTATGAGGCCCTTTTCCATAAGGGACCGCAGGATTCCTCCCACGTCCACGCCGCGCAGTCGCTCTATTTCCTGCCTCAGGATGGGTTGCTTGTACGCAACTATGGCAAGTGTTTCTAGTGCAGCGGTGGACAGGCGAGTGGGACTGGTTTTGAGCATGGCGAGAATGAAGGGTGCGAACATGGGGTGAGTACGGAATTGATAGCCTCCGGCTACTTCCCTTAAGCTGAAGCTTCTTCCAAGATGAGTGTATTCCTCCACAAGCTCTTGCAAGGCCTTGTTTATCTCAGACACTGTTGCCTCAGGTATCCATGCGCTAATTTCCCTGGCGTTCAAGGGTCTGTCAGATGAAAACAGAAGTGCTTCCACAATTAGCTTTAGAGATCTAGTCATCGTTGTCAACCTTATCGTCAAACTTCGCCTCAAGCCTAATGTCGCTATCTTGGCTCGGCTGAAACACCCGAACCATTCCTGCCCTTACAAGTTCTAGCAAGGCCAGGAAGGTAGCGATTACCTCGGAAACAGTGAGCTGGCCTTCGAAGATTTTCCTGAAATACACAGTGCCTTTTTCCCTAAGTAGAGTAAGCAGGTATACTGTTTTTTCTTTCACAGACCATCGTGCAGCTTCAATTTTCAGTCTTGTTTCAAGTTGCTCTTCGTCTATTATGCGTTTGAACGCTGTTATTAATTGAAAGATATTGGCCTCAACTTCAGGGCCTTCTCCAGCTACCTGGCGCACTAAAGCCTTATCTGGAGGCCTCGTGAAGACATCCTTTTGCAAGATTTCCCTTTCTGCGAGTTCCTCTGCAGCGCCCTTAAGATGCATGTATTCCAATAGGGGACGCATTATCTCCACTCTTGGGTCTTCTTCATCTCTGTCCTGGGTGTAATCAGGCAAGAGCATCTTTGATTTTATGTGAATAAGGGTTGAGGCCATCACCAGGAAATCTGTGGCTACACTAATATTGAGAGCCCTCATCATATCTAGGTATTCCAGGTATTGGTCCGTGATGGTCGCAATGGGGATATCAAAAATGTCCACCTCGTTTTTGTGGATTAAATG
>DQZA01000103.1 GCA_011042035.1 Desulfobacteraceae bacterium | reverse complement strand
CTTTCATCCTCAGCACGTACTCGGGCCTGATACCATCCCGCCATTTAGGGTAACCTCCCTGCCAGACATAACGGACGAGCTCAAAAAACCACCGCCTAGTGAACTCATATTCTTGCATCTGGACATTGCCTCGGTTGTTATGTGCAGTGAAATGTATTCGGGTTCGTGCCCCGTATCTCTTAATGATTTCTTCAATAGCTCCTCTATTTTTGTAACCTTCGGGGTCCTGCTTGAAGGCCTCAGGGAGCTTGGGAAAGGGGAAACGCCTATATACGTCGCCAATAAAGCCCGTATATCTGATTCCATGAATAGCTCCCATCAAGTCCCCGATATTTTCCCTTTCACGTATATCATAGCACTCCAATGGAGACTCAAAGGTCGCTGGATTTTCTGTCTTGGCAAGCTCGCTAATGCATTTACAGAATTCCGGGGCAAAAAAGAAATAATGCTCCAGAAGCAACATGTCCGTGTCAATATTAAAAAACCCGAATGCTATTTGGCCGTGACTTACCGATTCAAATGCTAGGGGCATACAATTAATCCTCCTGTGCTGCTTGACAATATTGCTGCAAAACAATAGGTTGACTCCCTGTGTTGCATGATTAACATATTTTTTTGTGATGTGCACGTAACAGAAACGCAGGTTAGTAATTCACCATGATTTGGACAAAGATAAAAAGGAGGTCAAGGAGTAAACCAATGGTAGAAACAAATTCCCTGAACAAATTTACCGGCGCCTCCAAGTATGTGCTGGATGAGGAACTGGCAAAGATAGTCAACATTTCAATGGAGCTGGAAATGCCCTTGTTGCTCAAGGGAGAGCCTGGCACAGGAAAAACCATGCTGGCCCATGCCATTGCAGAGGCCCTCAATATGAGGCTTATCGTGCTGAATGTAAAATCAAGCATGAAACTGGTGGATGCCCTTTATCAGTACGATACCCTCACCCGTCTCAACGATAGCCGGTTTGGTGATTCCAAGAGGGATGTAAGCAATATCGAAGAATACATCAGGATGGGCAAGATTGGGCAGGCCTTTGTATCCGACGAAAAAGTAGTATTGCTGATCGACGAGATAGACAAGGCAGATACGGATTTTCAAGATGACATGCTGGATGTACTGGACCAGATGGAGTTTGACATTATTGAAATAGACAAGACCATAAAGGCCAAGCACAGGCCAGTAATCATCATTACATCAAACGCCAAAAAGGACCTTTCAGACCCATTCTTGGGGCGCTGTAATTTTCACCACATCGCATTTCCTGAACCTGATATGATGCGGAAGATTGTGAGCGTGCACTTCCCAGATATCAGCAGGGAACTTATGGAAAGTGCGATTAAGACATTCTATAGCCTGAGGGAGGTGCGCGGAGTAGAGAAAAAACCAGCCACCAGGGAGTTGATAAACTGGATACGGGCCCTTAGGGCAGATCCGGATTTTCAGGTAAAGGACCTGGTGAAGGGCGAGGTCCCATACCTGGGTGTCCTTTTCAAAAAGAGCCAGGACTATGCCATAGCGCGGCAGGCCGTTTCACGTTACAGAATCTAGGGAAGAGGGCAAAAGGTGTTTGTGAATTTCTTTTATATCCTTAGACACGTGGGCATTCCTGTGAGCCCCACGTCTTTCTTGACCCTTCAGAAGGCCCTTAGCAGAGGTTTAATAAACTCCATAGATGATTTCTACACTGCGGCCCGGGCGATCCTGGTGAAAAGTGAAAGATATTTTGACCTGTATGACCAGGTGTTTGCCCACTATTTCGAAGGGGCGGAGCTAAAGGAACCGGATGCAGTGGAGTTGACCGAGATAGCCCGCGCCATGCTTGAGGAGTGGCTCAAGAACCCCAAGGAACTTGCCGACGCACTGGGGATTGATGAAAGCCAACTGCAGAAACTGACTCCCGAAGAACTGGTCAAATACTTCCTGGATCGGCTGAAAGAGCAGACCGAAGCCCACCACGGTGGAAACCGTTGGATAGGCACCGGGGGGACTTCTCCTGTGGGACACTCAGGCTATCACCCTGGTGGTATGCGAGTGGGAGGAGTGTCGAGAAACAAGTCGGCCGTAAAAGTGGCCATGGATCGCCGATACCGTGATTACTCGCAGCAAGGCCCATTGACCCAGTCGCAGATGGGAGAGGCCCTCAAGCGCCTCAGACACATGGTGCCTGTGGGGCCAAAGGACCAGGTCAATATAGATGCGACCATTTACCAGACAATGAAAAATGGTGGCGAGATTGAGATTGTATTTGACAGAAGCCTGAAGGATCGTCTTAAGGTCATCCTCGCCATTGACAATGGGGGTTGGTCCATGGAGCCTTACGTGGCGGTAGTACAGACACTTTTTAATTATGCGAGGGCGCAGTTCAAGGACCTTAAGACATTTTATTTCCACAATACCATTTACGACAACTTGTGGGAGGACCCCCAGAGATACCGAAAACCCTTTAAGGTTGATGAATTGGTTAGGCTTGACCGTGAGACAAGGTTTATCATTGTGGGGGATGCCAGCATGGCTCCCTATGAACTGATGGCCACTGACGGGTCCATTCACATTGAGGAACGAACGAGCAGACCCAGCATAGACAGGCTCAGGTTCATCGCAGAGACCTTTCCCCATTGTGTTTGGCTGAATCCAAAAATGGAAGAAGAATGGCCTTACACCAGGACCATTCAAATCATTCGAGAGATCTTTCCTATGTTTGAGCTCACCCTGGATGG
>DQZA01000113.1 GCA_011042035.1 Desulfobacteraceae bacterium | reverse complement strand
TCGTAGTTTTGCCGTCCCTTCCGACCACCTGCCATGGCTATTTAAGGGCGACTTCGGCAGTTTAGTTGACAACCCACGGAAAATTCAATATGAAGGGTGCGATCAGACCGAATAGAAGGGTTGGGTCAGGGACGTGGAAGGGTACGGCAAAGAAATATTACTTTCAAGGGATAAGATACAAAAAAGGGTAAGGGAGCTGGCCCTTGATATCTCGAGAGACTATCAAGGAAAAGAGCCCATCCTTATAGGAATCTTGAATGGAGTAATATTCTTTTTTACGGACCTGATCAGGAATATGACAATTCCCGTGAAATTGGATTTTATCCGGGCAGCCAGCTATGGCTCAGGAACTGCATCTAGTGGGGTTATTCGATTTTCGAAGGATGTGGAAATTGATATACAGGGACAGGACGTAATAGTCGTCGAAGATATTGTTGATACGGGGCTTACCCTGTCCAAGATTAAGGAAAGTCTGGAGAAAAAAGGCCCGGCATCCGTGAAAATATGTGTGCTGATTGATAAGCGAGAACGAAGAGAGACTGAAATAACCATTGACTACTACGGATTTCACGTCGAGGAAGGATTCATTGTGGGTTATGGTTTGGACTTTAATGAACAATACAGACACCTGCCGGATATCTTTGTATTAAAGGAAAAGGAGTCTCCAACCTAGGGGAGGCACATCATGATTGTGCAATGCGAAAGATGTAAGACAAAGTTTCGTCTGGATGAATCGTTACTGAAAGAAGAAGGCTCCAAGGTCAGGTGTTCGGTTTGCGCTCACGTGTTCAAGGTGTATCCCCCTGAAGCCCCGGCTATTGAGCCATCCATGACCGAGTTTGAGGAAGAATTCCAGGAGACAGTGGCAATTGATTCAAGTGCAGAATCTAGGGAAGCACCTGAGGCACAAGAGCCCAAGCTGGAGGAAGAGATAGACTTTGACAAGGCATTTGAAAGCGCCTTGTATGAGAAAGAAGTGGAGGTAGAAACAACCTCTGAAGATCTGGAAGGGTATGAACCAGAGGATTTTGAAAAGGAGGTGCTGGGTGAGGCGCCTGAGGAAATAGAAAAACCTGAACCAGAGTTGGCCGAAGAACCTGTAGTTGAGGCCCCGCCTGAAGAACAAGTTGAGGTGCATTTACCCCGTAAGAAGTCAAGGCTCGGATTGGTGATTCTGATAATTGCCTTTGTCATTGTGGCTGGGGCAGCGGCTATTGTTTATTTTGTCCCCCAGATGATTCCTGAATCCCTGTCATTCCTCAAGATGCCAGAGAAAAAGGCTGTTAAAGATCTCGGCGTGAGGAGGCTCTCATTTAGGGCGGTAACGGGTTCATTTGTTAACACGGAGCATAGCGGGGAACTGTTCGTCGTTAAAGGGATGGTGGTGAATGATTACCCGAAACCCAGGAGCTTTATTCTTGTTAAAGCAAGCATCTTGGATGATAAAGGAAATGTTGTAAGGAGCAAGATGGCCTATGCGGGAAATTCATTTTCAGATGAAGAGTTGAAGAAGCTCCCATACCAAGAGATTGAAAAGTTAATGAAAAATCCACGTGGCAGAGATGGGAGCAATGTAAATGTTGCGGGGGGGGCATCGATTCCATTCATGATTGTCTTCCAAGACCTTCCCAGTGATTTGAGTGAGTTTAGCGTAGAGGCGGTTAGTTCTTCTCCAGGCCGATAATAAGGATTAAATTGAGGTACTGCATTAAGATCCTAGAGGCATGGATTACGTGGTCCGGGTATTTATACTGCCTCTGAAACACTCCATTCTGGAAGCCTCAGGTGAGTTAATTAGTGTATGATAATAACCCAAAAAGTCAGTAAGGGGAAAAAAGCCATAAGATCCGATTATATTGCGCCTATTACCAGTTTTGCGGGTTAGCCCAAATGTCCGACGGCTTTTATCATTTGAGCTACAGGGGTATTTTAAGGGGATTAGGCCTTATTGTGGGTATAGTCTTGTTTGGCGTTCTTGGTTACATGATGCTGGAGGGCTGGTCCTTTTTGGATGCCCTCTATATGACGGTAATAACTATCACTACAGTGGGATACGGAGAAATAGGTCACCTTTCAATAGATGGGAAAATATTCACCATTGTTCTCATATTTCTGGGTATTGGGATAATGGCTTATTTTCTTGGCATGGTCGCCCAGGCAATGGTGGAGCTTCAGGTAAGGTCAATCATAGGGAGGACAAAATTGGGATGGAAAATAAAGTCCATTAAGAACCATTACATCATTTGCGGGTACGGAAGGATAGGAAGGATTATTTGCCAAGAATTAAAGGGTAACAAGATCCCTGTTTTAGTGGTAGACAATCATCCTGATTCACGCCAGCAACTTGAGGCTGATGAAGTCCCATACATTATCGATGATGCTACCAACGAAGATGTTCTTAGTGAGGCGGGTATCGAAAGGGCCAAAGGTCTGATTGCGGTGGTATCCTCCGATGCAGACAATGTATTCATAACCCTGACAGCCAGAGGCATGAATCCAAATCTTTTTATAGTATCCCGGGCGGAGCATGAAACGGCGGAAAGGAAGCTGCTGAGAGCAGGGGCAGATCGGGTGGTGAGGCCGTACCTGATAGGTGGGCAGAAGATGGCACAAACCATCATAAGGCCTGCTGTTATGGATTTCCTGGAATTTACAGTTCATGACAAGGACATAGAGCTAAAGCTAGAGGAGCTTAAGGTGGAAGAGAGCTCTAAGCTGAACGGTGTGGCACTAGTGGATTCGGG
>DQZA01000239.1 GCA_011042035.1 Desulfobacteraceae bacterium | reverse complement strand
ATGTATTTTATCCTTTGATAATCCTCGGGATCATCATGTGGTTAAGAGGACAAATGGATTTTGGATTTTGGTACACACAGCCAGCAAATGCGGCGATATACTTTCTCAGGTTAGGCAAAAATACTATTTCATCCACAAAGCCCCTTCGTGCGCAGTATATGGGCCTGGATTTTTCATAATATTCCTTGGCTAATTGATTCATTTTGTCAATAACGGGCTGTAGCGGCCTGCCTGCCTCCTTTTCCTTGACCAGCCGTCTGGCAAAGGAGGCTACTGCAGCGGTTTCTCCGTGCATGACATATATTTCTGTTGTAGGTGTTCCTAAGGTAAAGGCATTGTGGTTGTTGGCAGTTGGGCCCCCCATGATATAATGGGCTGCTGCTGTTCCCTTTCTGAGCACAACGCACATCATGGGAACGTCGGTCTGCTCTATGGAGTAAATGAGCGATTGGCCCAGACCCAGTAACTCGGCCTTTTCGGCGATGTCTCCAACGTCGATTCCAGTGGTATCCTGGAACCAGACAATGGGGACGCGGTCCCGTCCGCACAGGGTGACGAATTCATTCATCTTGATTAGGCCCTGGCGGTAAAGTTTGCCCCCGATTCCGGGATAAGGCGCGTATTCAGGATAATCTTTGCCCAGAAAACCCTGCCTGTTCCCTATAAATCCAACCAGGAAACCGTTAACCTTGGCAAGGCCTGTATATACCTCCGGGCCATAATCAGGCCTGAACTCCATGTGTTCACTGTTGTCAAAGATTCGGGCCAGAACCTCGTCAAAGTTATAGCTTCGTTTTTGGTTGAATGCCACGATATGATTTATGTCCTCAGTAGGATACTTTGGCTCCTTGGGCTCATCTACCCTGAAAAATTGTGGATCATAGGCGGGCATCATATCCATATACTTTTTAAGTGCATCCAGGACTTCCGTTTCAGTGTCATATACCTCCTTGAAAAACCCGGTCTCGTTGTAATGGATCTTGACACTGCCGGGAGGTACCTGCTTGAAGTGCTTGGTGGCCTCGATGATCTGCTCCGCCCCTTCTTCATCAAAGAAACCCTTGGGGCTCATGCCACTTACAATACCGCCACCACCGACGGCTATATTGGCATCCTTGTGGGCAATGAGAAGGGTAGGGCTGATACCCTGATATCCACCTCCAGCAGGGTTTGTGCCGTAAATGCCGGCCAGTATGGGAATCCCGAGTTTCTCTAGTTCTGCGTGGCGGAAAAAGGTGGTCCCGTTTCCTCTGCGGTTGGCATACACCTCTTCCTGCTCGGTGAGTTTTACACCGCTACAGTTTACGAGCCACACAAGGGGTACCCTAAGCCTCTTGGCAATATCGGTGACGCGAAGCTGGTTGTCCGCTTGTCCGGCAATCCAGGCACCGGCCAGGACCTTGTTATCAAAGCCGATCACGACCGCCCACTTGCCATTGATCTGGGCAAGGCCATCCACGACTCCGGTAGTGCCTTCTTCATTGAATTGTGGGTTGTACAGGGTATGGAGAGGGCACCAGGTGCCAGGGTCAATCAGGTATTCAATCCTTTCCCATACGGTCATTTGACCGCGTTTATGAATTACCTCTCCTGGGAGGCCTGCATTCTTAACCTCTTCTATGGCCTCTTCCACCTCCTTTTCTACCTTTCTTATCTGTTCGACATTGTCCATTGTGGACTCCCTTTGTTTGTCGGTCAGAGCCTTTCCTATGGGAGTCATATTCTCAAAATATGGTCGCATCACATCCTCCTCGGTGCATTTTGGTTGGGTTTAACGATTAGCCTTTCTGATACCCAGTTGATCTAAGGCGATTATCCATTTACAGATATTTGAGGACCCTTCAACAATCTCATAAGCCGGTGCATCTCGGTAGTACCTTGCCACAGGATATTCAGTTGAATATCCGTAAGCGCCTAGGATCTTCATGGCCACGCGCGATGCCTTGACGGCTACTTCTCCTGCGAGGTACTTGGCATGGGCTACTTCCAAGGTATTTCCCAGCTGGCCTTGGTCCTTTTGCCAGGCCGCCTTGTATACCATGAGGCGGGCCGCCTCAATTTCAGCGGCTATCTGGGCAATCAAGTCTTGATTCATCTGAAACTGGCCAATGGACTTTCCGAATTGCTCCCTTTCCTGGCAATATGAGGTGATTGCCTCCAGACAGGCCTGGGCTATGCCAACACCACCTGCAGCTGCAGAGAGCCTGGTCTGATTCAAGGAGCTAAATACGATTTTGGCCCCATCCCCGGGCTTGCCCAGTATGTTCTCTTTGGGAACCTTTGTGTCTTCCAAGATTATCTCGCCCGTGGGGGTTGACCTGGTACCTAACTTGTCCAGGTCTGTGGTTGTTACACCATTAAAGTTCTTGGGCTCTACAACAAAGGCTGAAAGACCCTTTCCTCTGGCTTCTCTATCCGTATAGGCATAGTAAATCACGACATCGGCAATGGGCGCATTGGAAATCCATGTCTTGGAACCGTTTATGAGCCAATGGTCACCCTTGTCTACGGCAGTTGACTTCAATGCCATGACGTCGGAGCCTGCATTGGGCTCGGTTATTCCAAAGCAACCAAGGTACTCTGCACTCACCAGTTTCGGTATATATTTTTTCTTCAGTTCTTCTGAGCCATATCTGAAAATAGTATAGGCACAACCCAGGGTCTGCATGTTAATTTGGACGCGCAATGAGCTCGATGCCCTCGCAATCTCCTCAGTAAGAATCATGGCGGCCAAGAATCCCATTTCATTGCCACCATATTCCTCGGGTATTACGGT
>DQZA01000193.1 GCA_011042035.1 Desulfobacteraceae bacterium | reverse complement strand
GGCCCTTGCAGACCTGATCCACCAACGCTTTAATCTTGAAGCCCATGTGCCCAGGTGGAAAGAACGTTTAATTCTAAAACCAAGACAGGTTGCGGTTGAAGCCCCAAAGATAGAGGAAGCCCAGCCTGATATCCAGACCATGATGTACAATGCCATAGTGGATCTGGAAAAGCAGATCAAGGAGTTGAAAAAACTGGTTTCCTCAAAACAGTGGCTGGAAAAGGGCAGTGAAGAGGATGTGGAGAGGATTCAGTACATAAACGAGGAATTGACACAGATGCTTGGGTAGGCCATTTACTTGTCCTTTGATGTGTCCCATCTTTGTAATAAACCAGAAATGTTGAGTTCCAGCATTCGTTTTGCTCTTGGGCCTTCATATCACTTTAGCTTCGGAATGCTCCAAGCTATTCTTTATATTGTCGCTTTTGCTTGATTGCCATGTAAACCCTTTCTGGCAATAGGGGAAGCTCAAACACCCTTGCACCCACCGCATCGTAGACTGCATTCAATATAGCCGGGATAGTAGGCATGATTGCGCCCTCGCCCACCTCCTTGGCACCAAAGGGTCCATTGGGTTCATTGCTTTCCACGATTATGGTCTTTATCTCCGGAACGTCCAGGGACGTGGGAATCTTGTATTCGCTCAGGTTTGGGTTCAATATTCTCCCATTTCTGTCGAATTTTACTTCTTCAAAAAGTGCCTCACCTAATCCCATAGACAAAGACCCTTGCATCTGCCCTTCAACGGATGTGCGGTTTATTGCAAAGCCACAATCATGGGCGTCGGTCATATCGTCTATGACCACGTGGCCGGTTTCCAGATCGACCGTAACTTCCACAACTTCTGCCGAACATCCGTAGGCAGGGGATGTACCAACAGCAGCACCCTTGAAGCCTCCCCCCAGCTTTGGGGGCTTGTATTTTCCTGTACCGACTATCACACCTTTCTTAAGATAGGCCAGTCTGGCGGCCTCCCGAAAGGTTAAATAAGGTCCTTTGGGATGATCCGTCCACCCGCGGTGTTCCTTGATGTAACGCTCCCTTATTGGGGTAAAGTCCACATCACCATTTTTGAAAATGACCTTTCCTTCCCTGACATCAATGTCTTCTGGCGACAGCCCCAACTCATCGGCCACACTTTCTACCACCTGTTTTCTTGCAGCCTCTGCAGCTTCTTTAACCGCGTGTCCACTCATCAATGTCTGTCTACTGGAATAGGCTCCAAGATCAACACCAAATTCAGTGTCCCCAGAATATACCTTTACGTCAGTTAGTCTCACCCCGAGGGCCTCTGCGGCAATCATTGCAAGCACAGTGTCAGAACCCTGCCCAATCTCCGCTGATGCCGTGTAAAGGTTGACCGTGCCTCCATCTTCACTGAGTTTTATGGTGGCAGTGGAATGGTACGTCTCAGAGCGATAAATGGGGTAACCCGCACCTGATACGAAGAATCCGCATGCCATCCCGATACCCTTTCCTTTGGGTAGCTTCCCCTTTTTCTTACTCCATTGTGAGCCTTCTCTTACTGCCTCGATGCATTCCTTCATCCCCAGGCTGCTCATATTGAGTTCATTACAGGTCACGTCTCCCCTGCTCATCACGTTTTTCAGCCTCAACTCAATGGGGTCAATGCCCAACTCCTCGGCGATAATATCAAGCTGTTGTTCAAAAAGGGCACGTGCTGCCACAGCACCGTGGCCACGCTGAGCACCGCAGGCAGGCTTGTTGGTATAGACCCTGTAGCCGTCATATTTCATATTGGGAAGCTTATAAGGTCCACCCAGCATTGAACCTGCATAATACACAGTGGCAATACCAAAGCTGGTATAGGCTCCTCCATCCAAATAACATTTGTGCTTCAAGGCCATGAGAGTTCCATCTTTTTTTACACCAAGGGTCATTTCATGGATGAACTGGTGGCGGGATCTGCCGTGCATAAACACTTCTTCCCTGCCATATACCACCTTGACCGGTTTCCCCGTAAGTCTGGACAGCAACGCGGCGCTCATTTCAGCCGGAGTACCCTCGGCCTTGCTCCCAAATCCGCCACCCACATAAGGTTTGACCACCCGCACCTTGCCCACAGGAATCCCTAACACCATGGCCACTGTGCGCATTACATAGTGAGGTGTCTGGGTTGAGGTATAGAGGGTGAGGTTGCCGAGGTAATCATAGTCGGCTATGCATCCATGGGGCTCCAAGGCCGCTGATTCCTGTCTCTTATTAATGAATTTGTCGGTACGGATGAGGTCACACTCCTTAAAGGCGGCCTCCACGTGGCCAAATTCCTGGTGTACTTCTGCGCAAATGTTTCTTGGAAAATCCTCATGGATCACCGGCGCGCCCTCAGCCATGGCCTCCTCAATAGTAAACACGGCTGGCAGTTCCTCATAATCTACCTCTATGAGAGAGAGGGCCTCTTGAGCAGTTTCCATGTCAACAGCAGCAACAGCGGCTACCTCATCGCCCACGTAGCGGACCTTATCGTAACAAAAGAGGGTTTCATCGTATCGCGCTGGACTAACCCCATATTTGACCAGACCCGCTTCTTTTGCAGTGACTACTGCCTTTACTCCTGGCAGACGGGCTGCCTTTGACGTGTCTATATTTAATATCTTTGCATGTGGAAGCGGGCTGTGAAGAATAGCCCCATAAAGCATACCGGGAAGCGTCAGGTCATCCACGTATCTCGCCCTGCCAGTTGCCTTGTCAGGGGCGTCCAGGCGCGGCGCCCGCTGGTTAATTACGCTGTAGTCCTTCATGTGTTTGCCCCCTTTACTCTTT
>DQZA01000220.1 GCA_011042035.1 Desulfobacteraceae bacterium | reverse complement strand
CGCTTCAGAAATGCCCTAACATGGGGATTTCTGTCTGCAATCAAAATTGTGTGCTCCTGTTTCATGGCAGTATCTTGTTAACCGCCCCCGCTTTAGGGATAAGGTCACTCCTGCTAGCCACCTGGCCGCTGGCGACCCACGGAACCCTTTACTGGTACGCCCTGTAGAAGGTACAGCAAAGGCAGGGTGTCAATAGATCTCTCTCTTGTTCTCCCGGTGGTCCACCATGTAAAGCATAGGGGCCTTCATGGAGAGTTCATTCCTTATTTGAGGCACTTTGGTCCGCTCCACACTGTACATGCGTATGTAGGCCCTGCGGTACCCCTCAGGCACACCCTCATAGGTGGTCAGGATGCTTGCCATGCGGCCCCCGTATTTTCTTATAACGTCGCATACTTCCTTTATGGACCCGGGGCGGTCCTCCAGCCGGAATGCGAATTCTATGCCCCGTTTTTCCACACCGGTGAGGGAAATCAGAACCTTGAACAATACATCCTTATCAATCGTGCCCACTATTTTGCCTTCATGATCCACCACTGGGGCGCCAGAAATCTTGTTGTGCAGGAGCACCTCGGCAGCCTCTGCCACAGTAAAATCAACGGGCACTGTGATTGGATTCTTGCTCATGATTTCCTCTATTTTGATTCTTGTGAGGAGATAGAGTAATTCGTGGATTGCTAGTGCTGTGGCATCTGAGGCAGATGCCCTTTTCAGGTCCCGGTCAGTGAGTACTCCCACAAGCTTGTTTTTCTTCATGACAGGAACCATTTGCACACCTTTTTCTTTCATCAACCTGCTAGCATCCCACATTGTATCTTCTACATTGAGGGTATAGAATTCTTTGTTCATCCAGTTTTTTACTAACATAATCATGCCTCCGTATCTCTTGAGTTTTCCTTCGTTCCTCAAAAGAGCAAGGCCTATGCCACCAAGACGGTGAATGGGCAATAAAGGGTAAGTGCCTGACATTAATACTGTTCTGGGATGGGGCAAGAAAGCCTTGGCTTGTTTGTAAGGAGGTAGACCTGTCCGCCTTCTTTACAAAGTGTAAAGGGGAATAATCCCGACGGGCTTTCACATTGTCTTAACAACAATATCCAGCAAGATGTTGTTGGCCTGCCTGATGCTCTCGGCGATTTGAAACAGCCGGCGGTAGATTTCACGCATCTTGAACATATAGGCAATGTCACCGTTTTCGGCTAGCTCCTTTATGGCTTCGTGATACAGGTGTTCCATATTGTTGATCAAAAGCTTTGACCTGAGTGCGGCCTCGGTGGAAAGGTTGGGGCGTTCTTTGAGGTGGCAAATGGAATCATACAGCTTCTTGGCAGCGTGCTTCAGGTTAGTGCTTATCATCATGCCGTATTCATCAGGTGTCAACTCGTAAACCTCCATTTCTGCTACCGTGGAAGCGGCATGATCTATGATGTCGTCCACGGCCCTTGAAAGGGCATAAATATCCAGCCGGTCAATGGGGGTAATGAAAGTGTGATTTAGGTCATCAATAATGACACGCCTTACCTCATCTGCCTCATGCTCCAGCCTGTCCATAACCCCTTGTGTATCGTTTGATTTATTATGAAGATATTCTTCCAAAACCATCACGCCTTCTAGCGTCTTCTCCATTTGTGACACCAGGAGACCAAAGAAATCTCGTCCTCGATCCGGGAAAAAATGCTGCCACAATCCCATATGTCGCTCCCTGTATCTTTATGGTCCTAGAAACTGCATCAGATTTTCAAGGCTTCCTGTACCCTGTCCTAGTGCTATTGATGCTGTAAAGTATGTAACGGCAGCCAGTATCGCTGATGCCGGAATTGTAATCACCCATGCAATTATCATATCTCTTACCACTATCCATTGAACATCCGTAGGGCGATGCCCAGCTCCCACTCCGATGATAGTGGAACCCACAATCTGTGTGGTACTCACAGGCCCGCCCAAAAGGCCTGCCGCAAAAATAACCGACCCTGCAGCCAATTGAGCATTGAATGAATGAATCGGCTCCACTTTGAAGATCTTCGCGCCGACAGTCTTGATGATCCTCCATCCACCAAAGGACACACCGAGTGCCAGGGAAGCGGCACTACCCAACGAAACCCAGCTCGGCACAGAAAATGTGCTGAATCCGCCGCACACAATAAGCGCAAGAGTTATGACACCCATGGATTTCTGCGCATCATTCGTGCCGTGACTCGCTCCCAAAAAAATCATGGTAAAAAGCTGCATGCGCTTAAAAAGATTTCCGATCCTTGGGTGGGCATTTCGAAACAGGAATATGGACAGTCTCATCATAAAGTACCCTGCAGCCATTCCTATAATCGGTGAAACAAAAAGCACCAAAATAACCTTGTAAAAGAGGGCACTCCATTTTACGATATCCGGGCCAAAGGCGGCGATTCCACCACCGACAAGCCCACCAACTAATGCGTGCGACGAGCTGGACGGCATGCCCACCCACCAAGTCACAAGATCCCAAATAATCGCGCTGACCAGGGCGGACATCAACACAGTGCTTGCCATGAGGCCTGTTGAGGGTGCAAAACAAGTCAGATCAATGATATCCTTGCCCACTGTAATGGCTACTGCGGTCCCCAGACTGAGGGGACCAAAAAATTCCGCCATGCAGGCGAAAAGGAGGGCCTTACGGGGCGACATTGACCGCGATGACACGATGGTGGCCACAACATTGCCACCGTCGTGGAAACCATTTATAAAGGCAAACATGAACCCCAGTGACACGATGGATACAGTAAGCATTGATTCCACGTGAGCCTCATAACATCTCTTT
>DQZA01000316.1 GCA_011042035.1 Desulfobacteraceae bacterium | reverse complement strand
TTTGGGGTATTTTAGCGTTAGAAAAGAGCCTTTTTCATTTATACCTCTGATTATACCCCCAAAATACCCCGCATGTCAATGGATTTTACTGGACAAAAAGAGACAAAAACACCCTGGAATTCTTTTACATTCCAGGGTGTTATATACTGCTTTGAACATGGTTAAATTCTTAAATGGCGGAGAGGGTGGGATTCGAACCCACGTGCCTCGCTCTTCACGAGACAAGTCGATTTCGAGTCGACCCCGTTACGACCACTTCGGTACCTCTCCGCTTTATGAATTGACCCTTTTTCTTTTTGCCCTAAAAAAATCCTGAATCAATGAGCGACATTCAGATTCCAATATCCCTGAGACCACTTCTATCTTATGATTCAGTCGGTTGTCAGAAGATAAGTCATAAAGTGATCCGGCAGCACCCATTTTGGGATCCGCCGCTCCGTACACAAGACGCCCCACCCGGCAATGAAGAGCAGCACCCATGCACATTGGGCAAGGCTCAATGGTCACTACAAGGGTGACCCCGGGAGTCCTGTAATTTCTTAGAGCCTTAGCCGCCCTCCTCAACGCCACTATTTCGGCGTGTGCTGTAGGGTCATTTAGGGCTATGGGCATATTATGGGCCTTAGAGAGAATTGACCCATCGGCAGAGGCAACCACAGCGCCCACAGGTACTTCCCCTTCTTCAAGGGCAATCCTGGCCTCTTCAATGGCTATGTTCATTAAATAGTAAAGATCAGTTTGCATTTCTCAATATATTTTTACATGAACATCGTCCATCCGTCAACCTGATACCAACCCATAAGCTATTTTATCGTGGCATCTATCTTGCACAAGTTAAAGGAGATCAGGGCCTTTTTGAATCTACAAACGGCGCGACCAAGGTAATTGACCGCTTAGTCGGAACTACAAATCACTAGAGGGGAAACACGGCAGAGAAGTATTTAAGTTTAGTAAGAAAAAGGACGAAATGCTTTAGTAGATGCCTAACAAGTATGCACTATTTTAGGGTCCCTGCGAGGGCGTGTGGTTGACGGGGCGCCTGGCAGCAGTTTCACAGGTGTTTGTACTCAACTTGTCACATTCCTGGCTGGGAGGTGGAGCATTGACCTATTGCCTGGGACAACCGGAACTTGACGGAATCGAACAAATACTAAAGGCGGATCTCATCGACGTGGGGGTACATTGTGTGTTCTTGATCGATATGGCCGGCAACATCATAGCCAGCTTGGACAATGGTGAGAACCAGCACGATATCTATTCTCTGGCGGCCCTTGCTGCGGGTAATTTTGGGGCCGTGAGCACAATGGCCAAGATTATTGGCGAAGAGGAGTTTTCTCTCCTATTTCACAAGGGACAGAAAGAAAGTATTCATTTCAGCAAGGTCCTCAGTGATTTTTTACTGATCACCATTTTCGGGCAGGAAATTTCATTAGGGTTTCTGCGTCTGAAGGTCGCCGAGGCCATAGAGAAAATAAAAGACAACTTGGGCCCCAGTTTAGGGGTTTGATAACTGATGAATTGGCCGATTGTGAAGCGAAAATCATGGATCAAACAGAGGCATGAGGGTTCCTAGATGGCATTCGTAAACCTGAAAAATAGGGAGGTTCAGGTCAAGATAGTATATTGCGGGCCTGGCAGAGGGGGCAAGACCACTAACCTTGAGTACATCTATAAGAAATTTCATAGTCGGTTCAAAACCGAAATGGTGACCATAAAAACCCAGGGAGACAGGACCATTTTTTTTGATTTCCTACCGTTAGGTCTTGGAAAAATAAAGGGCTATGACATCAAGATTCAGCTTTACACGGTGCCAGGGCAGGTTAAATACAACGCCACAAGGAAGCTTGTGCTGAGGGGAGTAGATGGTATAGTGTTTGTGGCCGACTCCATGGCAGTAAGACGAAAGCATAACATACTGTCCCTCAAGAACCTTCAGGAAAACCTGGCCACATATAACAAGAGCATCTTCAAGATTCCTCTGGTATTTCAATACAACAAGAGGGATCTGGCTAGCCAGGGAATTCCACTCTTGCCCATTTCAACACTTCAAAAAGATCTGAATAGTAAATTAAAGGCGCCAGCTCTCGAGGCAAGCGCCTTAGAAGGGAAAAATGTGGCAGAGACTCTAAAAAGGATCATTTTACTAACGGTGGCCTCTCTGGAGAGGGAACTTAAATAGGAGCATAAAATTGCAGGGACTAACGAACAGCACATTAACGGCAGAGGTAGAAAAGAAGCTCCATGACCTTTTCCAAGAAGAACAAGACAAGGACGTGACCCAGGTCCTGGATGAAAGAATCGAGCCAGAGGAGACTGGTTCCACCGGGAAAAAGGAAACGTCAAAGGAGGAGTCACCTTTGGCACCCCTAAAGTCCATAGTACTGTCTTTGGACTGGGAAATCACCGACGAGGCCATGGATGACTTCTTGCGTGAGACAGAGACCCTTCGCTCAAGATGTGAGGAAGACCAGGTCTTGCTGACCTTCGTCCAAATTCTTCAGGCCCTAGGTAAATACATCAAGAGACATAAGGCGCGGACCCATCCCGATGCCATTAGGCTGCTTAGTACCAGTTTTGAGAGCCTTGAAAAGGCATTTGAGGATAAAACTCTTTCCGATGTAGACCGAAAGGCTCTGTTGGATGAAAAGATACGAGAGTTCATGAGCCTGAAACAAGCAATAGCCTCAGAGCGCCGCGGTCTTGGAGCAGATGCCAGGTCAGCTTTAATGGACGTAGAGACTATTAAAGAGGCTGTAAAAGAAGCGATGAAAGAGGTTGTGGAAGAGATAAGGGCTGCCATAAGAGAAGAATT
>DQZA01000012.1 GCA_011042035.1 Desulfobacteraceae bacterium | reverse complement strand
TTTGCCGTTCTGGAAATACTGATCCTGGGATTGGCTGCAAGCGGCTTGCTCGCAGTAGGCCATTGAACAGGATTAGAAATCGGAACTCTGATGAACCCGTGCCATAAGAGAAGGGCCGGGACATCGGGACTTTTTTGAGTAATCATCCTATGGTCCGCCCCAATACCTCATCAAAACAAATCATTTCACTAAACCTTCGGCAAAAAATTATCCTTGGCATTTCGCTATTTTTTCTGGCAGTGGCCATCGTAGGGCTTCTGTCTTACAGAAACCTGAAAGTTATAGAGAAAAAAATCAGGTTTGTGGAAATTGCAGATGACTTACAAAACATAGTTTTGGAAATCAGGAGGTATGAAAAAAACTTTTTCCTTTATGGTTTTTCAGAGAGTGGGGCCTTGGCCGAAAATAAGCGCTATATCGGCATTGCCCTAAGCACACTTCGAAAATTTACCCCTGAATTAAAAGAATTGGAAGGCGCCCCAAGAATTGGGCGTCTGAAAAAAGAACTGATTGAGTATGGCGAGCTCATTGACCGAATCAGGCAGGTGGCCATATCCCGTGATTTGACTTCCCTAGAGAACCTGCAAGAAACGCTTAGGGAGAAGGGAAAAGCACTTGTGGATCTCTCACGGGAACTTGTCAAATTCGAAAGAGAGCGCATTATTTTGATCCTGGAGCGGTTGTATGGGCATCTCTTTGCTGCCATGGTCCTGTTCTTCCTTTTTTGGGGCTTTCTCGCCTTCTTCGTGGCTCGAAAGATTATACAGCCCCTCAGGCTTATCGAAAGGGCCACGGTTCAGATTGTAGAAGGAAACTTCCAACCCCTTCCCGTACCAGATACCAGGGACGAGACAGAGCGAGTTATCAAGGCCTTCAACCGTATGGTCAGTGAACTTGAGAGGCGCCAGAGCCAGCTGGTGCAGGCCAAAAAGCTGTCATCCCTTGGAACCCTGACTTCAGGTATTGCCCATGAATTGAATAATCCGTTGAATAATATCTCCACTTCTTGCCAGATAGCGCTCGAAGAACTGGACGAGATTGACAAGGAATTCTTGCGGAAAATGTTGACGAACATCGAAAAGGAAATAGCAAGGGCCAGAGACATTGTGAAGGGACTCCTTGAATTTTCACGGACAAAGGAATTCTCACTGGAGCCTTGCTCCATCAAGGCTGTGGTCAACAAGGCACGCCAATTGGTGGCAAGTCAACTCCCAGGAGGAATAGAAATTCACATTGATATACCTGATGACCTTATCATCCCACTTGACACACAACGAATGCAACAGGTGTTTTTAAACCTTTTCCTCAATGCAATCCAAGCCATTCCCGACCCCCCAGGGGAGATTCGGGTCGTGGCTAGAAGAGATCAGGAGAAAAACGAGGCAATTATCGAAGTGGAAGATACGGGCGTGGGAATTGATGCTGAGCATCTGTCCCGTATATTTGACCCTTTCTTTACAACCAAGGAGGTAGGGGCTGGAACTGGGCTGGGCCTTTCAATAGTCCATGGCATAATCGAGCAACATAATGGAAGTATCTCGGTTGATAGCAAGAAAGGACAAGGAACCCGATTCACTATCCGGCTCCCTATGAAGGTTAGTAATTGATGGAACAAGACAAGCCCAGAATATTGGTAGTGGACGACGAACCCATAGCCCTTCAGAATCTGGAACACATAATGTTGAAGGAAGGCTACCAGGTTCTTGCTTTAGACAGCGGGGTGGAGGCAATCAAGCATCTGGAAAAAACAGAGTTCGACATCGTGCTGACAGACCTAAAAATGCAGCCCATTGATGGCCTGCAGGTTCTTGAACATGCCAAACAACGCTCCCCTGACACAGAGGTTATCCTCATCACGGCCTATGCAACGGTGGATACAGCCGTGGAGGCAATGAAAAAGGGTGCCTATCATTACATCTCAAAGCCTTTCAAGCTGGATGAAGTACGCCACACGGTAAGAACAGCCCTCGAAAAAAGGCAGCTTAAGAAGGAAGTCTCAGAGCTTCGCGCCAAGGTTAAGGAGCAAGCGCAGATTCCCATGATCATAGGGAAGAGCGCCAAGATGCTTTCCCTGCAAGAAACTATACGCCAAATCGCACCCACTGATTGTAATGTGTTGATACTTGGTGAGACGGGAACAGGAAAAGAACTTGTGGCTCGCGCCATTCATCAATTAAGCCCAAGGGCCGAAAAGCGGTTTCTGGCATTCAACTGCGGCGCCTTTAGCGAGGAGCTATTGGCTAACGAATTGTTCGGTCATGAAAAAGAAGCATTTACAGGCGCAAGGGGGGTGAAAAAAGGTCTTCTAGAGGCTGCCTCAGGTGGAACAGTTCTCTTGGATGAAATTGGAGATATGCCCCTTTCCATGCAGGTCAAACTTCTCCGGGTCTTGCAGGAAAAAAAGCTCATCCGAGTAGGAGGAACAGAGGAAATTCCAGCGGATATAAGGGTCCTGGCTGCCACAAATAAGGACCTCAGAAAGGAGGTGAGGAAAAGAACATTTCGCCAGGATCTTTATTATCGTCTAAATGTGATCACCCTGGAGGTTCCCGCCCTTACTGAACGAAGAGACGATATCCCGCTGTTGGCCCATCATTTCTTGAAAAAATTTGCTGATGCCCAGAACAAGGATGTGGAAAAAATATCCGATGAGGTAATGGACATACTCATGGCCTACGAATTCCCAGGTAATGTGAGAGAACTGGAAAACATCATTGAACGTGCCGTGGTCCTTTGCGAAGGAGACACTGTGCAGCCCAAGCACCTGCCCCCAGATCTTCAACAGTTCACCCTAAGGGTGCATCGGCCCAGGCAAAGG
>DQZA01000285.1 GCA_011042035.1 Desulfobacteraceae bacterium | reverse complement strand
GAATGCCGAAGTGACCCCTTCGTAATTCTGCGGCTCGTTGTTCAATATCTGATATTCAATATACGGCGGTGTCTACGGGTTGGCGAGTCCCGATTTCATCGGGACGAAGCCATGTCAACCCGCCAAGCTCTCGGCTTCAGGCGATAAAGGTAGTTGACTTTAACATATAAATCTAAAAGGAGGTTGAGGAAATGAAAATAAGGCCTTTGAATGACAGGGTGTTGGTTCTCAGGATTGAGGAGGAAGAAAAAACTTCTGGCGGTATTATCATCCCAGATACTGCCAAGGAAAAACCACAAGAGGGAAAGGTTATTGCCGTAGGCCCTGGAAAGGTAAACGAGAATGGAGAAAGAATACCTCTAGCTGTGAAGGAGAATGATAAGATTTTGTTCAGTAAGTATGCGGGGAACGAGATCAAGATTGATGGTGTTGAGCACCTTATAATGAGGGAAGACGATATCTTGGCTATTGTTGAAAATTAATAAGGAGGTGTTCAGTCATGGCAGGCAAAGAAATTAAATATAGCTTAGAGGCCAGGGAAAAAATGATCAGGGGGGTAGATATATTAGCCGATGCTGTTAAGGTTACCCTCGGGCCGAAAGGAAGGAACGTCATTATTGAAAAATCGTGGGGATCTCCCAAAATCACTAAGGACGGAGTAACGGTAGCCAAAGAGATCGAGCTTGAAGACAAGTTTGAGAATATGGGAGCCCAAATGGTCAAAGAGGTTGCTTCAAAGACCTCGGATGTGGCGGGTGACGGCACCACTACGGCTACCATTTTGGCCCAAGCCATCTATCGCGAGGGCTCCAAGCTGGTGGCCGCAGGTGCTAACCCCATGGCCCTCAAACGCGGTATTGATAAGGCTGTAGATATGGTAGTGGAAGAACTGAAAAAGATCTCCAAGCCCACCAAGGAGAAAAAGGAAATTGCACAGGTTGGAACCATCTCTGCCAACAACGACAGTACAATTGGTGAGATCATCTCCGAGGCCATGGAGAAGGTAGGCAAAGAAGGCGTGATCACGGTTGAAGAAGCCAAAGGAATGGAGACCACCCTAGAAATCGTGGAAGGAATGCAATTTGATCGCGGTTATCTCAGCCCTTATTTTGTGACAGACCCCGAAAAAATGGAAGTGCATCTGGATGAGCCTTACATCCTTCTGCATGAAAAAAAGATCAGCAACATGAAGGATCTAGTCCCGATCCTGGAGCAGATTGCCAGGATGAACAAACCACTGTTGATCATCGCTGAGGATGTTGAGGGTGAGGCATTGGCCACATTGGTGGTGAACAAGCTGAGAGGGACACTGCAGTGTGCTGCAGTTAAGGCACCGGGATTTGGCGACAGAAGAAAAGCCATGCTCCAGGATATAGCCATATTGACAGGGGGCCAGGTAATAAGCGAAGATCTTGGCCTAAAGCTGGAAAATGTCACCATCAATGACCTGGGAACTGCCAAACGCGTGAACATTGACAAGGACAATACCACTATTGTAGATGGCGGTGGAAGCCGGGAGGCCCTTGAAGGCCGAGTAAAACAGATCCGGGTGCAGATTGAAGAAACCACGAGCGACTATGATCGTGAGAAGCTCCAGGAGCGTTTGGCAAAGCTGATCGGTGGCGTTGCGGTCATCAATGTTGGTGCTGCGACTGAGGCTGAAATGAAGGAGAAGAAGGATCGGGTGGAAGATGCCCTCAACGCCACAAGGGCCGCGGTTGAGGAAGGTATTGTCCCAGGAGGTGGCGTCGCTTATGTGCGCGCGCTCAGGGCCTTAGAGAAAGCCGAATTTGAGGGTGATGAAAACTTGGGTCTCGAACTGGTCAAACGTGCCCTTGAGGAGCCTGTGCGGCAGATAGCCAATAACGCCGGGTTTGAAGGCTCTGTAGTGGTGCAAAAGGTAAAGGATGGCAAGGGTGCCTTTGGCTTCAATGCTGAGAAGGGTGATTACGAGGACCTCATCAAGGCCGGTGTCATTGATCCTACAAAAGTAACACGCTTTGCCCTTCAGAATGCGGCATCTGTTGCGGGCCTGCTGCTCACCACCGAAGCCATGGTTGCCGAGAAACCTGAGCCTAAAAAGAGTGCACCCCAGCCAGGAATGCCTCCTGAAGACATGTATTAATCATTGAACTCGAAGTTGCTGCCCTCGGGGCGAGTCCCTTTGGCCCCGTCCCGAGGGCAAGCTTTGTGAAGGTAACTAATATGGAAAAAGAGATTAAAGAGGAGCTGAATTCGTTAATTGACAGGGGATTTTTTGCTAGGGCCGAGCAATTGGCCCAGCAGCTAGATCTCAACGATAAGGTTCAGGAATTACGCAGAAAAGCTCTTTGGCAAATGGCAGCTGCCAATCGCAATATGCCCGGAACCAAGAAACTCGCTGAGTTCTATGGATTCACAAGGGACCAATTAAAAAGCATTTTGGAAGAAACCCTGGGCTCAGAAAAAATTAAAGAAGATAACCGAATCCTTGATCCTTGTTACGACCAATACACGGGCCAATATTTGTCATTCGAAGAGTGGATTAATCAGCTTTTTAAGCGCTGGGATAAGATAGGCAGGAACTAACTCGCCCCACACAGCGTAAAAAGCTTTACAAATTTGTTTTTTTGAATACAGTAGGGCCAGCGCTTATGGGTTAAAAGTCTCCAAGGCTTAGAAGCTTATAGACCTTGGAGTCCCGAGAAAAAATCAGAGAGGACACGGAAGTGCCTATATACGAATACGAGGCTGTGGACCCCCAAACTGCATGTACCAAGTGCAGGAGGAGGTTTGAAGCAATTCAGAGCCTCAATGAGCCCCCCCTCACCCAGTGCCCTTCGTGCGG
>DQZA01000320.1 GCA_011042035.1 Desulfobacteraceae bacterium | reverse complement strand
TTGTTCTTTGAAAGGACCGCTATTCGATCTCCCTTTTCAACGCCTGCATCCCTCAGCCCTGAAGCCAAACGGTCAACTTCTTGCTTGTACTCTGAAAAGGTCAGGGACTGTCCGTTGTCAACCTCATACCATGCAGGGCTCTCCTTGAAACAAAAGGCATTTCGCTTAATTACGTCGTAGAACGACAAATCATAAATACCCATAGTATCCCTCAAAAACTCAGGGCCAGGCCTTTATCCAAAAGGCCCAGCCCCTTAAATTCTTTAGACATTAAGGAAAAGTGGCCTGAAAAGGCACCACCTTCTCCACGCCATCAGCCCTAAATGTAAAGGTGCCTTCTTTGACTGTGACCGGGACAGAGTAGTCTGGCACTCCTTTCCACCATCTCTCAAGCGCCTGCCATGGGCTCCAGCCCCTTGCCTTAAGCTTGTAGCCGCCTGTTACCAGAAGGCAGAGAAGGGCGGATCGGGCGGTGATCATGGTAGTAGCCCTCACTTGATCTGTCTTTCCTGCCGGGATCCAATAGGAATCCTGGTTATTGTAAGTCACAAGGTCAAAATCTTTATCAAAGGCCACCGTAAACTTGAAACCATCAAGAAGTACTGGATAAGGATTTGGGTTCGTGATGCTAAAGAGAAAACTCATCGGAAGTGGTGCTCCCCTGTTGCCAGCTTCACCCTTTGTTGGTTTTACCTTGCTCGAAATATACCAGTATCCATCATATTGCGGTACCTCAAAAGATTCCAGGGTGATTGTAAGAGTTTTGAAATTTGTAGCTGTTGGTTTTGTCTGCATCCCTGCGCAGGAGGCGAGTACTAAAGCCATTCCAAAGATAAGAATTGTTATCCAGATCAACTTCCTATTCATAATTATACCTCCCTTTTAAGGGTGAAATGCCTATTCTCAGATGAGCATTTCCAAACAAATGCGAATCCTGAGAAAACCAAATCATAGAAAAGTAAAGCCCCATACACTAGGCAAGCCATCTCTTCCTACGTTTATAGTGTTTCACATCCCTGAAGCTCTTACGGCCGCCCTTACTGCTCAATCCCAGGTAGAAATCTTTAATATCTTCATTTTCCATGAGCTTCTCTGATGTATCATCCATTACTATACGCCCATTTTCCATTACATAGGCATAGGGAGCAACATTGAGAGCTAGCTTCGCATTCTGCTCAACAAGGAGTATGGAGATCTTCTCCTCCTTGTTAAGGCGCGTAATGATATTAAAGATCTCTGATATCAACTTGGGGGCAAGGCCCATGGAAGGCTCATCCAGCAGCATAAGCTTGGGCTCTGTCATGAGCGCGCGTCCAACTACTGTCATCTGCTGCTCACCACCACTCACAAAGCCCGCGATCTCATTGCGCTTTTCGCGGAGCCTTGGGAAATAATGGTATACCAATTCGAGGCCCTCTTTTACAGAACCTGATTTGCGCAGATGTGCGCCGACCTTAAGGTTTTCCTCCACTGTCAGGTGCTCAAAAACCCTCCGGCCTTCAATAACCTGCACGATGCCCATTCTGGCGATGTTGGCAGCCCTTTCGTGGTGTATCCGTTTTTCCTCAAACTCAATGCTGCCATCGGTGACTTCTCCATCTTCAGTCTTGAGCAGGCCCGAGACGGCCTTCAATGTGGTGCTCTTGCCAGCGCCATTGGCGCCTAGCAGAGCAACAATACCCCCTCGAGGCA
Organism: Desulfobacteraceae bacterium; assembly: GCA_011042035.1. Taxonomy (GTDB): domain Bacteria; phylum Desulfobacterota; class DSM-4660; order Desulfatiglandales; family Desulfatiglandaceae; genus B111-G9. The sequence goes on along the minus strand of DQZA01000320.1, from coordinate 1,140 downwards.
CCTCTATTGATACCCCTTTGAGCACCAGGATAACCTCATGGTACCTCACCTCTATGTTGTTTATCCTCAAAATGGACTCAGCTGCTTCCAAAAGCCTGCCCTCCTCCCTCAGAGCTCGGGATGTTATTTAGGTTCTTACCAACCAAGCCACTCCTTTTCCCACTTCTCAGGCCATCTTGCTTTCAGATCAACCCTTTCCACTTCCTGGAACTTTCCGTTCTTCCATTCCTGAACCAGACAACCTGTTGCGGGTCTGTGGTCCGTAGAGGTATAGGTGACAGGTGAAGCACCCAGACCTATGTCAAAGTTGCGGAGGGTCTCAAAGCCCTTGGTCATGATTCCATCACCACTGAGGTCTCCGGCCTTGTCAGCCCGCTTGAGCGCCTCCCAAAAGATCAAGGCATCGCCCCATGCCTGGACGGTCCGAATCAGGCGCTTGTTTAGCGGCACGCCAGGATTGTATTTTTTGGCTGACTCCACCACAATATCCATGTTCTTATATGGCTGACCAAAAAAGGCACAAGGAGTTGCGCCCATGACACCCTCTGCGGCTTCCCCTGCAAGCTTTGGCAGATTTTCGTCAAAACCCCAGTTATCGATGATCCAGTCTGCACCAAGGCCAAGAGAGTAAGCATCCCTGATGGTAGCCGACACTGACATGGTGGTATTGCCATGCCAACACACATCTGGCTTAAACTTCTTCAGGGCCATGATCTGGCTCTTGGTATCAAGGGCAAATAGGGACACGTCCTGATCTGGGCCTATTTCAAATCCCAACATCTTAGCATGATCTTTAATGGCCTTAATAGGGGCGCTGCAGTAAGGCGAGGCAAACATATAACAGCATGCAAAACGGGGCTTCCTCTTCCCATAGTCAGGATGCTTTGGCCACTTCTTGTCGAACCATGCGGTAAGGCAAGCCCTAGCATTGGTGGAATAATCAGAGGAGAAGAAAAGATTATATCTTGACTTTCTAGGGTCAGTCAGATGCGCGGAATAGGAGGCCGATACGTAGGGTATCTTGTCCTTGTTCACCGTGGGTGACAAGGCCTCTGTGTCTCCTGTCCCCCATCCCATTATGGCAATCACTCCTAGTCTCTTCAGAAGTTTGTACTTGGTAATGGCCTCAGGAATACGATA
>DQZA01000058.1 GCA_011042035.1 Desulfobacteraceae bacterium | reverse complement strand
GGGATGATGGATATTTTCTTTACCGGATCAGTACCGGGAAGAGACAGGGCCACAAGGGCATGGCCAACTTCGTGATATGCCACAATCTTGCGTTCTTCCTCGTTTATGAGGCGGTTCTTTTTTTCAAGGCCTGCGATAACCCTTTCCACGGCTTCCTCAAATTCCTTCATGGTGACCTTTTTCTTCTTGCGCCTGACGGCAAGAAGGGCAGCTTCATTGACCAGGTTGGCTAGGTCAGCCCCCACCATGCCCGGGGTCATATTTGCAATGGTCTCCACGTCCACGTCATCGCCAACCTTTACGTTTTTCAGGTGCACCTTCAGGATTTCCTCCCGGCCCTTTTTGTCTGGTCTGTCCACCAAGATGTGCCTGTCAAAACGCCCGGGCCTCAATAGTGCCGGGTCCAGTATCTCGGGTCGGTTGGTTGCCGCCATCAGTACCACGCCCACCGTCGGGTCAAAGCCGTCCATCTCTACCAATAGCTGGTTCAGCGTCTGTTCCCTTTCGTCGTGGCCTGCCGCCCCCCCTATCCCTCTGGCCTTGCCCAATGCATCTAACTCATCGATAAATATGATACACGGAGCCCTTTTTTTCGCCTGATCAAACAGGTCCCGGACCCTTGCTGCCCCAAGACCAACGAACATCTCCACAAAGTCTGATCCGCTCATGCTAAAAAAGGGTACATGGCTCTCACCTGCCACTGCCTTGGCAAGAAGCGTCTTTCCAGTTCCAGGGGGACCTACTAGCAAAACGCCCTTTGGCATCTTGCCTCCAATTTCAGCAAACTTCTGTGGTTCCTTGAGAAACTCCACTATCTCCATCAGCTCTTGCTTGGCCTCATCCACACCCGCAACATGATCAAAGGTCACCTGCAGGTCGTCTTCCATGTAAACCTTGGCCTTGCTTTTCCCCAGGGTCATGAAACCGGGCTGCTGCCCAGTCATACGTTTCATGAAAAAGTACCACACACCAACAAAAAGGAAGATGGGAACCACCCATGAAAATAGATCCCTCAAGAATGTCGATTCCACTTCTCCCTTGAAGGTGACATTGTATTGAGCCAAAAGCTTTGCAATTTCAGGATCTACCCTGACGGTTCGGAAAAGTATGGAACGTCCCGTTGGCGAGGCATCTCCGGCAAGCCGACCCTGAATCTGATTGGTCCCAATGGCAACCTCGGTGACCTTCCCCTCCTTTAAAAGTTTTAGGAACTCGCTGTAGGGTATGGTGCGGATAGCGAGCATGGAAACGATTGAATGCTGAAGAAGTAAAACGATCCAGATACCAATGAGTAGGTACCAGATGGAAAACCTGTGGTGTTTTTCCATGGGACCCTCCTTTCTTAGCCAGGAGTTACCGTCCTCGCTATGAGGTTAATTGCCAAGCATGAATGTAAGCACAAAGCCAGCGTTATTCAAGGGGAAAATGGGAAAACCTTGAAAAGCCTTCCGTTCTGGACTATGGTCTGCCCAAAAACAAACCAATCGGAGGGGCAATGCTAGGTTACACAAACGAAAAACAAGGCTCCGCTTTTTGGCAAGACTTACTTGCTAACCGCATAGAGACCGCCGAGGAACTAGAGGGGCGACTAGGCCTGAAGATACCCCGCCTAAGGGAGATCATCAGAAAATATCCAATGCGAATTAGCCCGCATTATCTGAGCTTGATAAAGGAAAAAAATGACCCAATCTACAAGCAGTGCGTACCGGATCCCGCGGAGCTTGAAAATGACAGAGGGCTGGTTGACCCCCTTGCTGAGGAACGATTTTCACCGCTGCCTGGGCTCACCCGTCGTTACCCTGATCGCGTGCTTTTCCTTGTTTCTGATCAGTGTGCCACCTATTGCAGATTCTGCAATCGAAAAAGAAAGGTGGGCAGGAGAGGAACAGTAACAAAGGAGACAATCCAGGAGGGCCTTCGCTACATAAAGGCCCACAAGGAAGTAAGGGATGTCCTTCTTTCCGGGGGGGATCCACTTTTATTGGAAACACCGCAGTTGGAAACAATACTGAGGTACTTAAGAGACATTCCCCATGTCCAAATAATAAGGATAGGCACCAGGGTGCCTTGCGTGCTTCCACAAAGGGTCACCCCTTCACTGGTGTCAATGTTAAAAAAATACCATCCCCTATATATCAACACACATTTTAACCATCCTAAAGAGATTACACCAGAGTCCGCAAAGGCGTGCTCCATGCTGGCCGATGCCGGCATTCCCCTTGGCTGCCAGACGGTGCTCCTCAGGGGTGTAAATGATAGTGTTAAAACCATCAAGCAATTGATGGAAGGGCTTGTTAGGATTAGGGCAAGGCCTTACTACCTGTTCCAGGCGGATCAAGCAAGGGGTACGGCCCATTTCTGGACACCCCTTGATACAGGTCTGGAGATAATATCAGCATTGCAAGGAAACGTCTCAGGACTCTGTATCCCCCACTTCTGTGTTGATTTGCCCGGAGGGGGAGGAAAGGTCCTGCTGACCCCCGAATCTATCCAAGAAAGACAAAAGGATGCGCTCATCATAAAAAACTTTGAAGGAGAACTATATGAATACCCCATCTATAGTTAGTAACAAAATGTCAAAATTTTCCCTCTTGCCCATTCCCCGTAGTTTTGTGGGCCAGGGGGCTTAGCTTTGGTCAATAATTAAGGACCCTGGTATTTGATAGGAGACGAAAGGAGATGAGTATGATTAGGGTTACATGTCTAGGAGGAGCAGGCACTGTCACGGGTTCCAACTATCTTATTGAAACCCCTGGAGGAAAAAAGTTCTTGGTGGACTGCGGGCTATTCCAAGGCGGCAAACAGATAGAAAGTAGAAATTGGGACCCATGGGGATTTTC
>DQZA01000004.1 GCA_011042035.1 Desulfobacteraceae bacterium | reverse complement strand
TCCCCATGGTCGTTGTTTATAAGGTTTCCCCGGTTACATTTTTTCTTGCAAAAAGGGTGGTCAGAGTAGAGCATATATGCTTGGTAAATTTGGTCGCTGGGTACACGCTGGTTCCTGAACTGATCCAAGATGGGGTTACACCAGAAGAGATCACACAGCAATTAATTAATATACTTGAAGATGAGAAAAACAGAACTAAAATGAAAAAGGGGCTTGAGGAGGTAAGAGAAAAGTTGGGTAAAGGCGGGGCCTCCCGAAGGGCAGCAGAAATAGCTTTGGAAATGATTAGATAGGATGAATAAAAGAAGCAGAGAGGGTCCTCGGTGGTTCCATAATTGATGCTTTTTTAGGATTTTTTTGCCATGGCACGAACAGTCCTTGTAGTTGATGATGAGTATAGCATTCTCCAATCAGTGGAGGGGATTCTTTCCGATGAAGGATTTGATGTCGTATGTGCCCGCAGTGGCAAAGAAGCACTTGAAAAAATAAAGGAAACCATGCCGGATCTGGTGCTGTTGGATATATGGATGCCGGAAATGGACGGTATTGATACACTTGTCAAGATTCGGGAAATCAGTGCTCAGATCCAAGTAGTGATGATGTCGGGTCACGGTACCATTGAGACTGCGGTGAAGGCTACAAAGTTGGGCGCATATGATTTTATTGAGAAGCCCCTGTCTTTGGAAAAGCTCCTTCTTACCATTAACAATGCCCTGGAATATCACAGTCTCGAACAAGAAGTGACACTACTGCGGGAAAGAGACAGAAAAAGATATGAGGTTACAGGGAATAGTCGAGCGATAGTAGAGTTAAAAAAACAAATAATGATAGTGGCCCCTACTGATGCATGGGTACTCATTTCCGGGGAAAATGGTACTGGTAAGGAACTTGTAGCGCATATGATACACAGGCTCAGCAAAAGGAGCCGCAAGCCAATGGTCGAAGTAAATTGTGCGGCTATTCCCGAGGAATTGATTGAAAGTGAATTGTTCGGTCATGAAAAAGGGGCATTCACAGGTGCCTCCACAATGCGAAAAGGGAAGTTTGATCTCGCCCACGAGGGGACGATTTTCCTTGACGAGATAGGCGACATGAGTCTCAAGGCCCAGTCAAAGACTCTTCGCATCCTGCAGGAGCAAAAATTTGAGCGTGTGGGCGGAAGCCGGACGATAAAGGTGGACGTGAGGGTGATTGCAGCAACAAATAAGGATCTGGAGGCCGAAATAGAAAAGGGCACCTTTCGGGAGGACCTCTATTTTAGGCTGAATGTGATACCGTTGAGGGTTCCGCCCTTGCGCGAAAGGGTAGATGATATACCCAAACTTGTTGACGAATTTGTGCGGGAATTTTGTTTAACAACGAATGTCGAACCAAAGCGGTTCAGCGAAGAAGCACTATCACTGCTGATGGCCTACAAGTGGCCGGGAAATGTGAGAGAGCTGAAGAACCTTGTGGAGCGCATGATGATAATGACGCCAGGGCCAGTTGTTGAGGCGAAAGATATCCCACCACCTTACAATGAGTCAGGTTCAACAAGAGAGTGGTTACCTTGGGCCTTGTACAGCGACTCCCTCAAAGATGCAAAGAGGGAATTCGAAAAGGCTTTCCTTGAGGCAAAATTGAAAGAACACAACTGGAATATTTCTCAAACAGCAGAGGCTATTGGAATCGAACGAAGCAATCTTCACAAAAAGATTAGGGCATATGGGCTGGAAGAACCCCGCTAACCTTTTACCTGATCAAGCATTTGATCATTTCCCATAGTTCCTCTCTGCCGATTCCTGTTCGAGCTGAAAAAATGATGGGTTTGTGCTCAATAAGAGGTTCTAACCTTTTTGTGATTTCTGAGGCTCTTATAAGTGCCTTTTGCCTTGAGAGCTTATCAGCCTTGGTCACAACAGCTACTGCCGCAATGCCGTGGTGATTAAGCCAATGGAGAAGATCCAGGTCATTAGAATCAGGGTCGCGCCGGATATCCACTATGAGCACTACCCCTTTGAGGGTCGGCCTCCCCTCAAGATAGGTCTCCACCATTTTTTTCCACGACCTTTTGACCGAGACTGGGACCTTGGCATAGCCGTATCCTGGCAAATCCACAAAATATAAATCCCTGCCCACCGCAAAGAAATTGATGGACCTAGTTCTGCCTGGTTTTGAACTGGTTACCGCAAGATGCCTCCGGTTTACCAATCTGTTCAAAAGAGAAGACTTGCCGACATTGGATTTTCCCGCAAATGCTACTTCAGGTCGATCAGGGGGAGGGTATTGGTCGGGCAAGTACGCGCTGGCAACAAAAGATACTTCCATGGCCTGGCTCACAAATTCAATAAGGTGTCAGCGGGCCTGCAAGTACTTTTCAATCCTGCGGAGGCCCTCTTGGAGATTCTCCATGGAGTTGGCATAGGAGAACCTCAAGAAGCCTTCCCCATTTTTTCCAAAGTCAATACCAGGGGCAACTCCAACATGGGCCTTTTCCAGGATATCAAAAGCCAGATCGTAGGAGTTTGATGAGAGGTGTTTCGCATTGGCAAAGACATAAAAGGCACCCCTTGGCTCAGTGGCAAGGCCAAAACCCAGCTCTTTCAGGCGCGACACCAGAAATACACGCCGCTCATTATATATTTTTCGCATTCGCTCAACATCTTTTTGGGCATCACGAAGTGCAGCAATTGCAGCCCACTGAGATACGCTACTGGCGGATATGAAGAAGTTCTGTTGCAATTTCTGAAGCGGGCGCACAAAATCCCGGGGAGCGATAATGTACCCTAATCTCCATCCGGTCATGGCAAAAAGCTTAGAAAAGCCATTGAGAACGAATGCATTGTCGGTGAATTCAAGGATAGAG
>DQZA01000137.1 GCA_011042035.1 Desulfobacteraceae bacterium | reverse complement strand
CACTTCTTTTTCCCCGGTGGAAAGATCATGATAACGGAAAAGGCCCCTGAAGGTGTTGTGGTTACAATGGTCACTGCGGGCCTGGGAAATATATTCGAGCTCTACGTCAGTGGGCAGAGTCAGCCCCACTTTTTTTCTTTCTTCCAGGACATCTGGTCTTAAGAAGTATTGCCTTATAACGGGTATATCAGAGTCACGAAGGGCCAGATTTCGCTCAAGCGAGATCCTCTTTAGCTCCTCATCGCTTCCTATTGGTATTTCAGAAACTTGAGGCTCATGTTCGATAATGACCTTGGGGATGGGAAAGCCTATACCACTGGTAGGATCCCATTCAGATTTGTGGATCACTCTCCACTGCTGAATGATTTCATTGGCTAGCAGCTCACGTGCGATCCTTTCAGCTTGTGCCCGCTCAAGCCTCCCTCTGATTTCGTATATCTTAGAGGTATAAATGGCCTCATCCGGGCGGAGCTTGACACCGAGTATATCTTCTATGGCCTCTGCAGCAGTACTTCCTGCAGTGTCCCTCACCCCGGGCCTGAAACCTATCCAAATGATCCAGTCAAAGTTTTCCGAAATTGGTTGGAATGAGGAGAATTCTGTGACAGGATTGGTAAAGATTTCGTTTTTGGCTCGTTCCAGTTGGCCTTGTTCCAAAGACGTATCAAAGGTAAGTACCCTGATAACTCTGACTTCATCTACATCAAAACCAAGGTATTCTCGTGCCTTTTTTCTGACGGTGGCTCCTTCTGCGTCGAATAGTTCCTTTTTTAGCCTGATTTCAAGCCTTGCGGGCATGCTCACTCCATTGTATTGGTTGTAGGTTTGGAACAGATGCCATGGAGTCTAATGGATCCTCCTGGTGGAGTCAATATGGTTCAGAGGTGGGCTTGAAAAGGGGGAATGGAGTGAATATATTAATTTCTGATGAGCCGGTGGTATGATGTTTGAAAGAATTGGTCACATGTGCGAAAATAACATACCAAAGAGTGGGCGTGTACTGAATTAGGGCTCATGAATTCCAATACTAATAAATATTTGGGGGAAAAATGAAAGACGAAAAAATCACCATAGAGCCGGTAAGGGATACCAAAATCCCTAACCAGAAGGAACTAGAAAAGGAATTGAGCGACTATCTTTCAAAGAAATACGGTAATCGCGTTAAGGTTATATCTCCTTTTGTATTCCCGAGGAGAGAAGGCGAAAGGACGGACAAGGCAAAGGGAGACAAGGAAGAAGGATTGCCTGCCTTTGATATGCTCCCAGAGGAGTTGGAAGCCTATCTTAATAGTTATGTGGTCAAGCAAAAGGATGCCAAAGCCATATTGGCTACTAAGGTCTGCACACATTTTAACCGAATTAAGCATGCCAAAAAGACGGAAAAAGATGGTCACGCTCGCGTGGGGATGATAAAGAACAACGTTCTTATGATTGGCCCCACCGGTGTGGGGAAAACTTACATGATAAAGTTGATAGCCAAAAAACTTGGGGTCCCCTTTGTGAAAGGCGATGCCACCAAGTTCAGTGAAACGGGTTATGTGGGAGGTGACGTTGAGGACCTGGTTAGGGACCTCGTCTATGAGGCCAATGAGGATATAGCCCTGGCAGAAAACGGCATCATTTACATTGACGAAATAGACAAGATAGCGTCGGCGCAGAATTTCTTCGGCCATGATGTATCCCGGACCGGGGTACAGAGGGCCTTGCTAAAGCCTATGGAGGAAACAGAAGTAGACCTCAAGGTGCCACATGATCCAATCTCCCAGATCCAGGCTATTGAGCACTACCGCAGAACCGGTAAGAAAGAGAAAAAGGTAGTCAATACAAGGAACATCCTGTTTATCATGAGTGGGGCCTTTGGTGAGCTGGCTAAGATAATCAAGAAAAGGTTGCAAAAACAGGGCATAGGATTCGAGGCTGATGTCAGGCCAGCAGAGGTGCCGTGGGATATATTAAAGCACGTTACAGCCCAGGATCTCATCGAATTTGGTTTTGAGTCAGAGTTCGTTGGGCGCCTGCCTGTAATAGTAGTATTTGATGAGCTTACCAAGGATGACCTCGTTGAGATCCTTAAGAACCCCAATAATCCTATTATCATAAGTAAGCGGCTGGATTTCAGGGCCTACGGCATTGACATCAAGTTTGAAGACGAGGCACTTGTGAAGATAGCTGAGGTGGCTGCTAAAGAAAAAACCGGTGCCAGGGGGCTGGTAAGTGCAATTGAAAAGGTCCTGATTCCCTTTGAAAAGAAGTTACCTTCCACAAACATGCGCAGGTTCGTGGTGACACCCGAGGTGGTAGAGGACCCCGAAGGTCAGCTTCACGAGTTACTGAAAGATCCATCCAATCCTGATTTGATCGAGAGATTCGAAGCAGCCAAAGAAAAGGAGTTTGAGAATATAAAGGCCTACGTTGCAACAAGAGCGGAAGAATTTCAGAAAAAGTCTGGATTGCAGTTGAGCGAAAGACGAATGGGCCTGATCGCGGCTCTGTATCTCAAGAATGTCACTGATATCAATGCTGCCTTCGATGATTTTAAGGAAATGGTGGAGCAGATTAGGCTGGAAGAGGCATCGATGCTTGAGAAATTTGATATCCACCTGACCTTTGATGATAGCGCGATAGACGCCATTATTGACCAGGCCATAAAGGCGGATCAAGACGCAGGTTCAGTTGCTTTTGATCTGGCCAAGAAATTGGAGTACGGACTCAAACTGGTCAAAGAGCGCGCTGGGGTGGACAGCTTTAGTATTAACGAAGAGGCTGTCCTTGATATGGAAAAATATGTGAATGACCTCATAAAGAAGTACTACAGGCAGGAGTATCAGGTCTAGAAAAGGGCAGGCGTT
>DQZA01000098.1 GCA_011042035.1 Desulfobacteraceae bacterium | reverse complement strand
TAAAGAGGAGGCTTTGTATGAACTTCTAATGGGGGTTACCGAAGCTCTCAACATTCCCGTGATCTTGGGTGCGCCCTTTGGCCATGGAAACCAAAATTTCCCATTTCCAATTGGTGTGCAAGCCATCCTGGATACTCAGGAGCTTGCTATCAGGAGCATTGATTCACCAGTAAGTTGAACTTGAAATGATTAGACCCCTTTAGCCGAACTTTCATTTCAAAAACATGAAATAAGCAGGTGGCGGGGTGATGGTTTTAGAGGCCGGGGGATGTGTAAGCCAGGAAAAGGAAAAACGTTGCAATCCTATTGTGCTTTCTAGTATAGATTAACCCCTTAACTTTGGGGTTTTCGTCGTTATGCTATGGCCAGCTATCGTTGGATAGCTTGGGCCTCTAACCAACGAGTGTTTGCCGAATCTTTCAAGAAGTAGGAGGAACGCTTAGGATGAAATCACCCTATTATGTGGATGAGAATAAGCCCTGGTTCAAACCTGAGGCTGGCTGGCCTGATCAGGTGCCAAAGAATTATGATTTTCCAGAGATTACCCTCTCTGAGATGTTCTCTGAAGCTGCCCGCAAGTTTGGGCAGTCAAAGGTCATGTGGTTTTTGGACACGTATATGACCTTTGCAGAGGCGGAACGTCATGTGAATTCCCTGGCAACTGCGCTCCACAACCTAGGCATCAAGAAGGGGGATGTGGTAGCCTTAGTTCTGCCTAACTCATTTCAGTACGTCATATCCTATTATGCCTGCGCGCGCATTGGTGCAATAATTACAGGTGTCAACCCTACTTATAAGCCTGGAGAGGTGTTACATCAATTCCAGGTAACAGGAGTAAAGTCCGTCATTGTACTTGATGCCCTTTACCAGGGCTTGATGGAGCCAATCGCCGCAAAATACCCTGTCAAGCACATCATAACCACCAATATCGTGGATCTGGTCAAGATGTCCGGCCTAAAAAGATGGCTAGGCATGAAACTTAAGAAGATCCCAACGGGTCCTGTGCCTGGCGATACCATAAGGTTTAAGGATTTGCTGGAGACAGATCCCAATCCCCCTGAGGTGAAGATGGACGCCCACGAGCCTGCCACGTATATCATGACTGGAGGAACAACGGGTGTGCCAAAGGCGGCGGTTCTCTCACATTTTAACTGTGTGTCAAATGCCATTCAATGCGAGCTCTGGGTATGGATGGGTGGCCATGGGTGCTGCGCCGTTGGGATTCTGCCGCTTTTCCACTCCTTTGCAATGACCACTGTGATGAACCAGTCCATCAGAAATGGTATGTGGATGATGCTCTTCCCTCGGCCGCCACAAACCGAGGAGCTTCTCAAGACCATATGTGCCATAGCGCCTGACAAAAAGACCTTTTACTGTGGTGCTGAAGTCCTTTTCCAGCGCATAGCGGATTTTCCTGACATAAAGAAATATCCCATACACAAGAAGCTAAGGGCCTGCATATCAGGGGCAGGTCCACTGCACGGGCCAGTACAGGAGCGGTTCGAAAAGATTACAGGGGCGGTGCTTGTGGAAGGCTACGGTTTGACCGAATCATCACCGGTGGTCTCTGCGGGGCCGCTGACGGACTTTCGCACCACTGGAAGCATAGGGCTGCCGTTTCCCGGAACCGAATGGAAAATCATGGACATTGAAACGGGTGATAGGGAAATGCCGCCTGGGGAAAACGGGGAACTGATTGTGGCAGGTCCCCAGGTGATGGTGGGGTATTTGAATCAACCAGAGGAGACCGCTGAGACCATAAGGGAGTTTGGGGGAAAGCGTTGGCTGTACACGGGCGACATTGGATATATGGACGAATTGGGGCGAGTGGTTATTAATGACAGGAAAAAGCAGTTGATCAAGGTCAAGGGTTACTCGGTCTTTCCCAAGGAGGTGGAGGAACTGGTGGGCCGCCACGAAGCAGCGGTTGAGGTGGCCGCATCAGGACTCCCTGACAGAGAAAAGGGAGAGGTCATAAAGGTGTGGGTTGTGCTCAAGGACGAGTGGAAAGGAAAGATTACCGAGGAGGAATTGAGGAAATGGTGCCAGGATAACATGACGCACTACAAGGTGCCGGCATACGTGGAATTTCGCGATGAACTGCCAAAGACCATGGTGGGCAAGGTGATGAGGCGGCAGCTCATGGAGGCGGATCCCATTTACAAGGAATATCATGGGGAGAAATAGTTTGAATACGAGACGGGCAATATTCGCATTTTCTCAAGGAGAAAAGATAAAGGCGGGCCTCATATGGACTTCCCATCTGATTGGTGCCCTTGATTCGACATATGGGGGCGACAGGCATGAAACCAGGCAGGTCGGCAGAGCACTGCTGGAGATGGTACGCCAGGATGTGCACCTCGCCACAAGGATTGCCGAGGATCAGATATGGAATAAAGTGGACGATGCCATAGAAAGGGCCCTGGTGATGATAGATTCAGGTGTAATGACCGAATCAGTGACCCATCTCACCACGGCCCTGAGCCATGTAACCACCATAATTCAAAGAGCCATGCAATTTCTTCAGGAAAAAGGGCTGTTGAAATGAGGTGTAAGTAAAACAGGACTCAGAGGTTAGGAACCGCAATGCGTTCTTAGAGTGCTCTTTTATCCTTTCCCCTGGCTTCTGCCTGGTGTCTCTTTCATCCATAGTTCAAAAGTCAACATTCAAAATTCATAGTTCTTTTACCGGCCTCCCTTCCTTATCCCATCCCCGCAACCTGTAATAGTCAGCAACCATTGCCTCAAGCTCTTGTGGTGTTATGATATCACCCTCATTTATTGCATGGCGATAAAACCATGAGGGCAGTCTATCATCCTCTTTTGTGAGGCCTTCCCTGATGTTGAACCCC
>DQZA01000146.1 GCA_011042035.1 Desulfobacteraceae bacterium | reverse complement strand
GTTCAAGGGCTACCTTGAAGACGAGCATAATCGCGGTATTTGGCCAAAACAGGGATGGTTCAACACCGGGGACCTGGGCCGTTGCGACGCGGAGGGGTATTTCTGGCTGACCGGAAGGAGTAAGGATCTTATCATTAGAGGGGGCCACAATATCGATCCCGCGACCATAGAAGAGCCGCTGTACAGGTTCGATGGTATCAAGGTGGCAGCAGCAGTGGGAAGGCCTGACCCCTATGCCGGGGAGGTACCCGTTGCTTACGTGCAGCCCCAAGAGGGAACCACCCTTGACCCCCAAGTCATCCTGGAATATCTAAAGGCAGAGATAGGGGAGAGGGCCGCCATCCCCAAGGCCGTGTTCATCGTGGAGGACATGCCGCTTACACCCGTAGGAAAGATATTTAAGCCGGCCCTTCGCTGGAATGCTGTAAAGAGGGTTTACCAGGCAGAACTCCAGGCCCTGGGGGAGATGGCTGAATCCGTGGAGGTTGAAGTGGGTGAAGACAAGGTCCACGGGGTCTTAGCTACCATTAAGATTAAGGCCTCAGCAGCCTTCGAGATGCAGAAAATAGTTGACAAGGTCAGGGACATCCTTGCTTCTTACACCGTAAAGTACCGTGTGTTGTTCCAGTAACTTCAGGTAGAGGAGAAAAAGGCACATGGAAAATCAAATCAGGAAAATAGCCGTTATTGGCACCGGAACCCTGGGCACGCAGATAGCCGTCCAGGCAGCCCACTTCGGTTGCCAGGTGGCGGCCTACGACGCTGACAAGGAATCATTCGCCAGATCCCACAAGGATCTGAAATCAGTGTTTGACAAGACCTCCACGCCGCCCCTGTTCACCCCGGAACTGTGGGAAGAGGAGGCCCGGAAGGTCCGGCTCTGCGACGAAATGGGGGACGCAGTCAAAGACGCTGAACTCGTTGTGGAGGCCGTGCCCGAGGACATCGAATTGAAGCGCAAGGTATTCAGCCAAATTGACCAGTTGGCTCCCCGGGACGCCCTGCTGGCAACAAACAGCTCTTCCATCCCAATTTCAAAGATAGAAAGCGCCACTAATAGGCCCGAAAAGTGCCTTAACCTTCACTTTTACTTCCCGGTTCTAGGAACGAACATTGTGGACGTCATGGGTGGTACCAAAACAACCGAAGAGGTCCTCGAGCGGGGAAAGGCCTGGGTGAGGTCTATCGGTTGTATTCCCCTTACAGTCAAGAAGGAACTTCTGGGCTTTTGCTTTAATAGGGTCTGGAGGGCCGTAAAGCGGGAGGTCCTTCACATGTGGGCCAACGGCTACGTGGATTTTAGGGATATCGACCGGGGCTGGATGGTTTTTACGGGTATGCCGCAAGGGCCCTTCGGCCTTATGGACAACGTGGGCCTGGACGTGGTCTACGACATAGAAATGGTCTACTACAACGAGTCCAAAGATCCAAAAGACAGGCCTCCCCGGGCACTTAAAGAAAAAATCCAACGCGGCGAGCTTGGAAGAAAGACCGGCAAGGGATTTTACACATATCCCAATCCCGAATACGAGCGGTCAGACTTTATCAAGTAGACTTCTCCCTTTCACTCGCGGGAGGACTTTGACTGATGGCTTCAAGAAGAAAGAACTCTGAGGTGTGCTTCGCGGATGCGAACGGTATTAGGATCGCCTACGACACTTTCGGGAAACCCTCTGCACCTCCCATGCTGCTGATCATGGGTCTGGCTTGCCAGATGATTATATGGGACGATGAATTTTGTACCCGGCTGGCCGAGAGGGGTTATTGGGTCATTAGATTTGACAACAGGGATATCGGTCAGTCCCAGAAGTTCGACAGTGCGGGAGTCCCGGACATCAGTGAGCTGATAGCAGCCCAGATCAATAGAGCTCCCCTGAAAGCGCCCTATACCCTATCTGACATGGCCGCAGATGCCGTAGGGCTGCTGGATGCCCTTGAAATTCAATCGGCCCATGTTGTGGGTGCGTCAATGGGTGGAATGATCGCGCAGCTCATGGCTCTCGAGTATCCGCACAGGGTGCGAACCCTTACATCCATCATGTCCAGCACTGGTGACCCCAACCTTCCTCCGCCAAAGCCTGAAGGTCTCCAGGTACTCTACGCCCCCCTGCCCACCGACAGGCAGGGATTCATAGAGGCCTACATGGAGGTGTGGCGGATTTTGAGTGGACCAAAGCACCCGGTAAGTGATTCGCTTGCAATGAATTACGCGGAAAGGACCTTTGAGCGCGGCCTCAATCCAGAGGGAGTAATTCGCCAATATGCGGCTATCTTGGCATCGGGCAGCAGGAAAGAGGCCCTGGCGGGCCTTGAGGTTCCCGCCCTTGTCATACACGGTGACCAAGATCCCCTCGTGCCTGTTGAATGCGGAATCGATACGGCTGAGGCAATACCCGGTGCGCGGCTTGTGATCATCGAGGGCATGGGCCATGCCTTCCCAGAAGCGCTCTGGCCCAGAATAATAGATGAAATCGCCAACCACGCCACTTAATAGGGATCAAAGACCACATAACTTCCTTCATGCTGGATCCCAAGGGATCTAGTGAACCTTCAAATAAGGAAATTTGCAAAATACGGGGTATTATCTTTGAAGGGATTTTGTTAACATTGCAAATACGGCGCGTGAGAATGTCAAACAAGTGACTACAAAAGGAGGTTTATTCCATGGCCATGATGACTGCAAAGGAATATGAAGAAAGCCTAAGGAGACTCAACCTCGAGGTCTACATGTTCGGCAAGCGCATAGATAACGTAGTCGATCACCCCATAATCCGTCCCTCAATGAACGCCCTGGCCAAGACATACGAGCTAGCACATCGGCCTGAATTCGAGGATATTATGACCGCTACCTCACATATTACAGGGAATAAGATAAACCGCTTCACTCATATCCACCAGAATAT
>DQZA01000318.1 GCA_011042035.1 Desulfobacteraceae bacterium | reverse complement strand
TGACGTGCTTGTTAGCCTGATGGCAGAGGTGGCATTAAATTATGCAAACGTGAGGACCTATCAGGCAAGGCTTGACGCAGTAGCGGCAAATATCAAGGCGCAAGAGGATATATACCAATTGAATGTTTCGAGATATAAGGCAGGCCTCATTGATGAGCTTGACGTGCAGCAATCGCTATACATGCTTGAGAACACACGGGCACAGGTACCGCAATTAAAGAGGGATCTTGAGACAGCCAAGAACAGGTTAGCGGTTTTGCTGGCCCTGCCTCCCGGTGCCCTGGAGAAGGAATTGGCTCCCCGCTCACCCATACCCGTACCGCCAGTGCAGGTCGCCGTGGGTATTCCGGCAGATACACTGAGGCGCAGGCCTGATGTCAGGAAGGCAGAAAGGGAGCTTGCAGCCGCAACTGCTCAGATAGGGGTGGCTACGGCAGAACTTTATCCAAAGTTCAGGCTCTCTGGCAGTATTGGTCTTGAGTCACTGAGTGCCAGGGATCTGCTCGAATGGGTGAGCCGGACGTGGAAATTTGGGGGAGTTATCTCGTGGAAAATATTTGATGCCGGTGCCATTCGTCAAAATATTAAGGTGCAGACTGCGCGCCAGGAACAGGCACTTGCGCGCTATGAAGCTGCTATTTTGGGAGCGCTGGAAGAGGTGGAAAATGCACTGGTGTCCTTTGCAAAGGAGCAAAGGCGCCTGGCTTCGTTGAGTTCTGCGGCCCAAGCTGCTTCTAGGTCCCTGGAGCTGGCGCGTGACCGTTATAAAGCGGGACTTGTGGATTTCACCACAGTGCTTGATGCCGAACGAGCATTTCAGTCACTTCAGGACCAGGTGGCTGCCAGCAGAGGGACCGTCACATCCAATTTTATCCGTCTGTACAAGGCCCTTGGAGGGGGCTGGGGGCTAATGGATGAAGTGAAGGAGATCTATGAGAAAGCAGAGGAAAAATAAGAGAGGATTGGATGTATGAGGTATAGATAAATGGATTTTTTCTTTAAGCCCAAAGGGGTTGCCGTTATAGGGGCAACAGGAAATAAGAACAAGGTAGGATACTCAATCGTCAAGAATCTGACCATGGGTTACAAGGGTGAGGTATACCCCGTTAATCCGAAGTATGATGAAATAGAGGGAATGCCTTGCTATCCATCTGTTGAGGAGGTTCCTGACCCGGTAGATCTCGCGATCATCTTTGTGCCGGCCTCAAAGGTACCAGACATAGTAAAGCAATGTGCTGGACGTGGTATCAAAGGAGTCATGATACAGTCAGCAGGGTTTGCTGAAGTGGGTAAAAGGGGTATAGCCTTGCAGGAAGAGCTGGTGCAGATCGCTCGCGAGAAGAGGATACGAGTTTGGGGTCCGAACTGCATGGGCCTTGTGGATGCGGTGAACAAGAATGTGTTTTCCTTTGTCTCGCCATCCATCTGGGATGATGGCCTGCTTGAGGGAAATGTATCATTGATTGTTCAGAGTGGCTTGCTCTCCGCAGGGTTCCTCATTGATATGATGAGTCATGGCACCATGGGCATTAGCAAGGCCTGCTCAATAGGTAACAAGGCGGATGTGGATGAATGTGATGTACTTGAGTATTTGATTGGCGATCCACAAACAGGGGCTGTTGGCCTATATGTGGAAGCGGTTGCCAATGGTAAAAGGTTCCTCGAATTATGCAGGCAGGCGGAAAAGCCCATCGTAGTGCTGAAGGGCGGAAAGAGTGCTGGGGGAGCAAGGGCTGCAATGAGCCACACGGCGAGTATGGCAGGTAATGTGCATGTGATACGGGGTGCTCTGAGACAGGTGGGTGTGGTTGAGGCCCATGACTTCCAGCAAATGGCTGACATTGCCAAGGCCATGGCAATGTACCCAGCAAAAGAGGCACAATCAAGTGGTAGGGTCGCGATCCTGACCTTTAGCGGTGCGGCGGGAATAGTATCCACGGACATGATGAGTGACAGAGGACTCAAACTTGCAGAGCTATCAGGGAAAACCATTGAGGCACTGAAAGCCGTTTTCCCCGAATGGATGCCTCCGTCAAATCCTGTGGACCTCTGGCCTGCAATAGAACGCTCGGGAGCCCAAAGGGCCTACGGTGAGGCTGTTAAAGCAATTTGTGCGGACCCTGGTGTAGATGCCATTTTTCTTCACTTTTTCATCGGTGGTGTCGCGGGCAGGCAGGTGGACATTCCATACTTCGCCCAAACCGCCAAAAAGGCAGGCAAACCAATCTTTATCTGGGCCTTGGGAAAAAGGGAAGAGTTAAGAGCTTTCATGGTGGAGACTCAACGGATTGGCATACCTACCTACCGGGAAATTGGCCGCGTAATAGATGCCATGGCAGGAGTTTTACGCTGATCCCGCAGCTAGAGATGCCAGCCCTAGGAGCCCTTTTTTCCAGGAAGCTTTTGATTCCTTCTCAAGCATCACTACTTCGTCCCGCCCAGAAAAACACTTGCAATCTGCCAAATGGGCAGAGTGAGGGTCTGGCTCCGAGGCATCGTGCCTCAGTAAAGCCTTGGCGAGGGCCACGGATACGGCTGAAGTGTTCTTTGCTATTTTGCTGGCGATTTGCATCGCCTTGATGGGGAACCATGGGCCATTAGTGCCCCTTTCGGGGATGGAGAAAACCCCCCTGTCTACCGCAGGCAGGCTCACCGTCAGGCGAGCAAAAATTCACGCAGTGAAAAGGCCTCTTTTTTGTCCTTAAATTGTATGATGTTTACTATCTTTTGGGAGGCATTTCTACAACCAAATTTGTCCCGCGGCAAACCCCGAATATTTTATTCTGCGCCTAGTATAGGCAACTGAAGAGTATCAGGAGGTATCTCCATAATGTCCAATAGACCAAGGGCGTTTATTTACTTTGACGTACGGGTGAGAGTGGGGAAGGGGTCCTTTTTTTGACAAGGCCTTGCT
>DQZA01000184.1 GCA_011042035.1 Desulfobacteraceae bacterium | reverse complement strand
GCTGAACGGTGTGGCACTAGTGGATTCGGGCATAAGGCAGGAAATGAACATAATCATTGTGGCCATAAGGAAGGCAGAAGGCCAAATGGTATTTAATCCCTCATCTCAGACTCGCATTGAAGCCGGGGACATCCTCATTGCTTTGGGACATGGAAATGAACTGGAAAAGCTGGCCCATATTCTTAGGGGAACTTAATACCTTACTGAGTAGAATCACGTTTTCCCGTATTTACCGCTTTTGTAAAGCTCCTGGGCCCTAATAAGGGCCTCAGTGTCATCGACACCCATGACCTCGTTGGGGTCTTCCACCACTTCGTAGCCAACTGTTTTGCCATTTTGCGAGAATATCTCAACCAGATCGGTAATGAAGTATTCCCTGATTACCCTTGTTTCTCCGTGGATCACCTTTTCTACCTTGTGAGGGGTGAGGGCCAGGTCGTCGAGATGTTGTAATAAATCATTCCTTCTCACTGCATAGATACCAGAGTTGCATATATCCAACTTTTCCTGGAAATGTTTTGGCATGTCCTTCCAATATTTCCACTCAACCACGCGCTTTACGAACCCCTCACTAGTATCTAAGAGGCCGTATTGTCTCTTTTTTTCAGGGCAAAATCCCAGTACCACCATATTGTAAGTTTTCAATTTGGTAAAAAGGTTCGAATAGGTCTGCCTTTTGACAAGTGGCACATCTCCCATGGTGATGATTATTGGATCACAGTCTATCTGCTGCAGGAATGATCTGCAGGCGAGAAGGGCGCCTCCTGTACCATCTAAGGTTTTTTGCTCACAATACGAGACATTGAAATGCAGGGTTGCCTCGATCACCTGGTCCTTACCGTGGTGTACCACAATACATTTAGGGCCCTTGGGCAAGTTTTCTAGAATATTGTGGATGAAAGGCCTTTGGCCTTGAAATTCGGTAGGGCCGGGTATAAGTGGCAATAGGGTCTTGTTGCCAAGGTGGTTTTTCATCCTACTACCTCTTCCGGCTGCCATTATTATCGAGGTTACTCGATTTTTCTGCGTCACAAAACCTCCCTTTTAGTGTGTTGAAGAAACTTTGGTTTGTTGTCAGTAGGGCGAATCCTACCACAGGCTGCAAGCCCGCACAAACATGAGTATAGTTACGCATATCCAAGGTGTCAAACCATGGAATTCTCTATTGTTAATTCTTGCCTGTTAATCATATATTGGATATAGTTCACTCCATACAACATATCAGCAGACAACACTATTTGCTGGCCACATTGCTAGGGAGAGGTGATAAATGGCTGAGAGGATGCCGAGGATATTGCTTGCTAAACTTGGACATGGGCACAAGGAGGCCCTGCTGAACCTGGCAAAACGGCTTGGTGATGCTGGCTTTGAAATTGTATATACCGAACTCGAAGATCCGCAAGCCATCGTGGGAACAGCCATTCAAGAGTCGGTGGATCATATTGGGATCACGGTGCTGGAAGACGGTGATATAGGCCCAGTTGAGCAAATCAAGAATTTTCTGGATGATGGTGAAGAATCTCACATCACCATTGCTGTTGGCGGCCTGATTGAAAGAGAGCAATTGGAAGAGCTGAAGGGCATGGGAGTTGATGCCTGTTTTCCCAGGGGGACTAGTTTTGATGAACTGATAAGATGGGCACAGGAAAACATCGCCAGTCGAGGGCCCACGAGCCTGCAAGGCAAATAAAACAAAAGTATGCAAAAGGAGCGAATTGCTCAAATGCTTAAACTGTGCCCCAGTCATATCCCAAGGACAATTCGTCTGACAGCACTATTTCTTTGTTTTTTCTTTATTTTTGCTGGGTCGCCTTTTGCCTATCTGCTGTCTGCCAGCCAGGTGCTGCAACGAATGATAAAGAATTTTTCCCCCTTTGAAACCTTGGTGATTGTTCAATGGGCCAAGGTCGTGGAGGGCGCTGATGGCCAGGAGCAGGACTTGATGGAGCAAAAGGTATGGATTGACACACAATGGCAGGCAAGCTGCAAAAGGGTGGATACCGGAAAAAATGCTAAGGACCCTGACCTGGAGGCTTCACGCTGTGGGTGGTGCAGAATCGAAAAGATTGAAGGCATGTTTATAAATCGTCCAGTCTCTGAAATGATTAATTTTCTTTCAAGCATCGGTATAAAGACGTCCAGAATTTCGCTCACGCATCTTGGGGCCAAGGTTGCTTATGTGATCGGCAGAAACGGTAAGAGAGATTCCCATATTTTAATATCCAGGGATAAGTTTTTGCCTATTGCTCTGCGCATATGGGATATCAATTCACCCGGTGGGCCGTTCACTGTACGCTTCGAAGAGTATAGACGGGTGGGGGAAGGGTGGTACCCCTATCGTATAACCTGCGAAACAGACCTTGGACAAAAACACCAGTATGTTATCCAGGAGATAAGACCTAATATGCCCATTGAAGCCTCAGTTTTCAAGCCGGCCAAGAACACCAGGGTAAACTTGCCGCCAAAGCCTTCCCGGCATGATCTTGATGAAAACAAGGTTAAAGACGTTATAAGAATCCTTGAAGAGAAATACCAATAGCACTGAACCCCAGGTTAATTATGAATAAGGCGTCTCAAACATGCGTTGAGGTGGCAGTCACCTTGCCTGTGGAAGGTACGTTCTCCTACCTTGTGCCTGCAGAACTGACAGAATTTGCAATGCCTGGATGTGGGGTGACCGTGCCTTTCAAGAATAGAAAGGTACAAGGATATATTCTCGGCCCTGGAGAGCTAGGAATCGATGGACAGCTCAAAGAGGTGCTGAACGTAACAGATCCGGAGCCACTTTTCCCCGATTCAATGGTGCCGTTTTTCAAATGGATATCAGAATATTACATCCATCCCATTGGGAAGGTTGTGCAAGGTGCTTTGCCAGCGGGGTTTAGCCGGAAGGTCCTTAGGGAAGTACGGATAACAGAAAGGGGCCTGGAG
>DQZA01000280.1 GCA_011042035.1 Desulfobacteraceae bacterium | reverse complement strand
CTTATTTCCGTGGAGATGGTGGTAAGGGCATATTATGGGCAGAGGTCGGAGGTCGGAAGTCAGAGGTCAGAGGTCGGAGGTTAGAGGTCAGATATGGAAACAAAGCAAATAAAGTCTGCCAAAGACCTTAAAGTTTATCAGAAGGCGTATGGGTTGGCCATGGAAATATTCAATATTAGCAAGACTTGGCCAGGAGAGGAGAAGTTTTCACTGATTGATCAGATTAGGAGGTCTTCGCGTTCTGTATGCGCAAACTTGAGAGAGGCATGGTCAAAGCGCAGGTATGAAGCACACTTTATCAGCAAGTTAACCGATGCAGATGGGGAAAATAGCGAAACAGATACATGGCTTGATTTTGCCAGAGACTGTGGCTACCTGGCTACTTGTGATCACAGGCGTTTGGCCCGAGAATGTAGGCAAGTGGGAGCGATGATAGGATCCATGCTTAACAATCCAGGTCCCTTTTTGATCAAGAACATCCGACATCCGACATCGGACCTCCGACATCTGGAGACTAACGGGTTAAAGGGGGCACGGAAAAAATGAATTGCGGGTTAAGGCTCTCAATTGCCCTTTGTATCCTGTTTCTTGTTTTGGTAACTGATTCCTATGGGGTGGATAATGCTCAATGGGGAAGGAATCCATTCCTTACCAGGGACGAGATCGCCTCATTGCGTAAAAAGGATGCCCGACCTCTTAGCCCTGTATCCACGAAAGCCCCGACTCCTCACTGGGAGCTGAAATCAATTATCATCAGTGGCCCGGAAAGGGTGGCCATCCTCAACGGCCGTATCGTAACCGTGGGGGATTCCCTTGGAAATCAAAAGGTCTTGGAGATAAATCCGAATGGTGTTATTTTGGGTGGGAAAGGAGGAAAGACCGTTATCAGACTGAAACAACCATCCTTGTCCATAAAAACGGTCAAAAAGCCGAGATGAAATCCAAGGTTTTTGTCTTTGCAATTTTGTTCATTCTTTTTACTGGTTGCGCCTCCCATCATAGGAAAGAGGCACCTCCACCCCCGCTGCCGGCGCCAAGGCCCTCCCCGCCTGAGCACGAGAGATTGAAAGGGCTGGTGGTGGGCAAGATGGCACCAAAGAAAAAGGTAGAAAGGCTCTTTTCCTTTTCCAGCCGGGATGAAGATATCGGTATGGTGTTGCGTGCACTGTCGCGGCAGATACCCTATGACATTGTGGTAGATCCTGATGTCTCGGGTAAGGTTACGGTGGACCTCAGGAATGCCACCTTAAAAGAGGTGCTGGACACCTTGACCTCCCTGGTGGGCGCGGAGTACCAGGTAAAGGGCAATATTATCAGGGTGACCAGACCCAAGATGATAACAAGAATTTTCAACCTCAACTATATTACAACCACCCGCAAGGGGACCAGCACACTCCGGGCAGTAACCGGCGTCAGCAACTATACAGGGGAAGGTGGAGGCGGTTCAGAAGAGGAAAAGGGCGGAAGCACCATAGAAGCGGCCGACACAAGCGATGTGTGGAAGGAGATCGAGACGGGGGTTAAATCCATGATTTCTAAGGAAGGGAAGCTGGTGATCAATCAGGCCTCCAATCTCATCATGGTTACCGACTTTCCAGCCAACCTGGCCCGTATTGCCGCCTTTCTGGAAAGGGTAGAAGGCTCTGCTCACAGGCAGGTAATGATTCAGGCCAAGATAGTGGAGGTCGCATTATCCGACCAATATAAGATGGGTCTGGATTGGAGCGCAATTTTTAAGATGGGAGGTCTTCAGGGGACCTTTTCCCAATCCCTGAGCCCGGCGACAGGACTTTTTCAGATCGGGGTATCCAAAGGGGATTTTAAAGCCCTTCTGGATGCCATGGCCGAGCAGGGCAAAATCAATGTCCTGTCCAGCCCAAGGATTTCCACCTTGAACAACCAGAAGGCAGTGATCAAGGTCGGGAGGGATGAGGTCTTTTTCAAGCCGGAATACAGCGTACAGAAGAACGAACTGACCGGCACCACAACATCGGTGCTCACAGGCGTCACACCCCAGACAGTGACGGTGGGCGTGGTGCTGGACGTAACCCCTCAGATCGATGAGGACGGGGCGATTACCATGCATATCCATCCATCGGTTACTGACCTGGTGAAGGTTGAGCAGTTTTCGATCAAGGGAGACGTTTACGCTACAGCGCCCGTTATAGATGTGAGAGAGACCGATGCCGTGGTCAGGGCCGAAGACGGCCAGACCATCATTATTGCCGGCATGATGAAGGAAAAGAAGGCGGAAACCGTGACTAAGGTGCCCTTTCTTGGAGATATTCCCGGTCTAGGTGCCCTGTTTCGCCGTACTGACAGGCAAAAGGAGAAGACGGAGTTGGTAATACTCTTAACCCCGACCGTCCTGGTGGGGAAAAAGATAACCGACATACCCGAATATGAACTCAAGGGCCTGGAAAAAGGCGATCTAAAAGGACCATCTAAATGAAAGGAGGCAATGATGAAAATTTTGGTGGTTGATGATGAGGAACAAATATGCGAGCTTCTGGACAAATTTTTGTCTCAAGAGGGATATCAGGTAATAACCGCCGCAACCGGGGAGGAAGCCCTGGAAAAACTGGAAGAAGAATCTCCCCAACTGGTGCTGTTAGATATAAGAATGCCAGGGATGGGTGGGATAGAGTGTTTAAGAAAAATTAAAGAAAAGGATGAAAAAATAGGAGTGATCATGACTACTGCGGTAGGGGATACGGATACCATCAAGGAAGCCATAAGCCTTGGGGTAAATGATTATATCCTTAAGCCAATTGATTTAGACTACCTGGGCAAATTGATCATCTCCTGGAAGCAGGTTTTTTTAGATAACTAGGAGATTGGAGGTCTCATTTAATACGATGTTAGAAAGCCTACACAATACAATGGTATCCCGGGATTACTTCGACAATATCATTCGGGCCATGCTTGACACCCTCATTGTGGTGGATAGGGATTTAAGAATCCAGG
>DQZA01000142.1 GCA_011042035.1 Desulfobacteraceae bacterium | reverse complement strand
TTACCGCAGACCGGATTGCCCAGAACCTGGGATTTGCCAGGGACTCCGAGCTGAGGGCCGAGGCAGGGATCCTTTATGTCCTGAATCAGCTTGCAGAGGAAGGCCATGTCTATTACCCCTATGAAGAGCTGGTGAGAAAGTGCCAGGAGATTCTTCAGGTAGAAAGACCCGTTATAGTCAGGGGCCTTGGTACGGTAGCAGCCGAGGGAAGGATCATTATCGAGGATCTAAACGAAGATATCGAGGAGTTCAGGATAAACAACAAGGCAGTTTATCTTGCGAAGTTTCACGTGTGTGAGACGGGAATTGCCAGGTACCTGAACAAATTATTGAAGGCCCCCAAATCCATCAGGAAGATAGACTCAGAAAAGGCATTAGCGTGGGTCCAGGAAAAGCTATCCATTACCCTTGCTCCGATGCAAAAGCAGGCCATCAAATGTGCTGCAGAAAACAAGGTAATAGTGATCACCGGGGGCCCGGGGACTGGAAAGACCACGATCATAAATGCCATCCTCAAGATCTTCTCCGTGCTTGATGTTAGGGTGCTCCTTGCTGCACCAACGGGCAGAGCTGCCAAGCGTATGAGCGAGGCTAGTAGTCACGAGGCAAAGACGATTCACAGGATGCTTGAGTATAGCCTTCAGAAGGGCGGGTTTCAGAGAAATGAAGAAAACCCCCTTGACTGTGATGTCCTGATAATAGATGAGGCCTCAATGATAGATACGGTGTTGATGTATCACCTTTTAAAGGCCGTTCCATCGGGTGCTACACTGATTCTGGTAGGTGATGTCAACCAGTTGCCGTCAGTTGGACCGGGCAATGTCCTGAGGGATATTATTGCATCTGGAGCGGTGCCCGTAGTGCAATTAAGCGAGATTTTCAGGCAGGCACAGCACAGCCTTATTATTGTCAATGCCCATAAGATCAACAATGGAATCATGCCATCACTTAAGCTTCCAGGCCCTTACAGTGATTTTTATTTTATTGAGCAGGAGGACCCGGAGGAGGTCCTTAAGATAATAATTGAACTGGTGGCAGAGCGGATCCCCAGGCGCTTCAAGCTTGATCCTGTTGATGGGATACAGGTACTCACCCCAATGCACAAGGGTACGGTAGGGGTGGCAAGATTGAACACCGAGCTTCAGGAATCCCTTAACCCGGGTAACAGTGGTCTGCTTAGGGGCAGCAAGGGCCTTCGGGTGAAGGACAAGGTAATGCAGATAAGGAATAACTATGACAAGGAAGTGTTCAATGGCGACATGGGGAGAGTGAGGAGCATCGACCTTGAGAACCAGGTGGTCACCATCTCTTTTGACAACCGTGATGTTGATTACGATTTTACTGAACTGGATGAGATCAGCCTTGCCTATGCGGTTTCGGTACACAAGGCCCAGGGCTCTGAGTACCCGGCGGTGGTTATCCCGGTGCTGACCCAGCACTATGCACTGCTCCAGCGTAACCTTATTTACACCGCAGTGACAAGGGCAAGAGGGCTTGTGGTGATGGTAGGGACAAAAAAGGCCCTTGCGGTTGCGATTAAGAACAATAAGACTGAGAGGCGGTATACGTACCTCAGGTACAGGGTGAATGGATAATCTTCGAGCGGCAATTGGCGTTCAGAAAACAACGGATTTTGACCTATCAGGCCAAATCCCTCCGGGGCCAGAGGGTTTCCTTGGTCTTGATATGCACCATACCCTGGTAGTTGATCCTCACCGTGGGAAGAAAGTCATTGGGAAGAAGGATGAATGTATACAGTGGATCATGGCAGGGATATCCCCTTGCACTTAAGAGTGCCCTCAATTCCTTTTCTTTTTGGACAAGTTCTGCCATGGGTGCATCAGACATTATGCCTCCGAGGGGCAGAGGTAATTCATAACAGATCTGCACATCCTCAACAGCTACAATCCCCCCTTAAATAGAAAAGCAGGTTGTCACAGAAAAGGGTTGTGGTTCCACTCTGCCAGGCTGAATCAGCGAGGGGTCGACTCATGGCTTGAAGTTTTTTCCCTCATGTCTTCTTGACAAGTGGCGCTTTGTTTATTGTATAAGTAACACGTTAATTAAAATGAGGTTCGATTATGGCAACTCAGAGGCTTAACGCATAGAAAGGGCGTGAGCAAGCCCTGATGGCGTTCTGCGCAGGAGACCTGAAATGTGGAATAAGGAAAAGTGCAATCTTTGCGGAGACTGTCATTTCCTGCCTGATTTTCTTTAATCCGCATTATGCGGACACCCTTCCCAGAAAGCATGAGCTTTCCCCTTCTGCCAGGGCACTTGTGAACACGGCGCTTGGGGGTAAAGTAAGATAATGTTTGTTTGGTGTAAGTGTAGTGAGAGGTGCTTGACGGGTTCGGCATTTTCGGTATAAAAGGGGGCGCCTTTTGAGTAGATTCTGGAGCTGTAAAGCCATAAGACTCAGATCAGTAAGGAGGACGACATGTACACGGCAAGCGATCTCAGGAAGGGACTGAAGATTCAGCTCGATGGCGAGCCCTATATTATTATTGACTTTGAATTTTCAAAACCGGGCAAGGGCCAGGCCCTGTATCGATGCAAGTTGAAAAATATGATGACTGGAGTGATTATTGACAGGACGTACCGTTCTGGAGATACGTTCCAGCCTGCTGACCTTGAAGAACGTACTATGCAGTTCCTCTATAGCCAGGAGAATGAATATTGCTTTATGGATGTACAAACCTATGACCAGGTCTTTCTCAACGAAGATCAGGTAGGAGACGGAAAGAACTTTTTGACCGACAACCTGGAGGTTCAGATACTGTTCTTCGGGGATAAACCCATTGGCATTACCCTACCAAATTTTGTTGATCTCACTGTGACAAAAGCAGAGCCCTGGGCAAAAGGTGATTCAGTGGCCGGGGACACAAAGCCTGTCACAGTAGAAACAGGCTATGTGTTAAGGGTTCCGCCGTTTGTCAATGAGGGTGATAGGATCACCATAGATACAAGGACCGGGGAGTATGTCACCCGGGTCAAAGACTGAAATCCCTCAAGA
>DQZA01000181.1 GCA_011042035.1 Desulfobacteraceae bacterium | reverse complement strand
CTCTGCAGCTTCACCATTTATCTGAAATTTTACCTTCAATTGCTCCATCACTTTGCCCCTTCCATCACTTTGTTAACCAGCCGTTCGGCCATAATGGAAATCATGCGTTTTCGGTATTCTCGATCAAGCACTGTATTGTTAACGGGTCTCACTTGGTCAAGAACCCCCTTGACTGCTTCTTTAACTGATTGCTTTGGAGATTCACCTAGTTCAACTACAATGGGTTTTGGTCCAATAGCCCCCACCGCCAATTTACCTGTCCCGTCGACAAGGGAAAACGCCACACCCAAAAGAGGATAGTCAATAGCGCAGCGTACCCTAAGCTTCTCATAGTCTCCAATGGTCTTCTTTTTTGGAACGAATATGGCAGTAAGGATTTCACCGGGTTGAATATCGAAAGGCTTGTCCGCCTTGTTGGTGTAAAGCTCCTCTAGACTTATCCGCCTCTGGCCCTTGGGGCCAGAAAGCTCCACCTCTGCAGACAAGGTGCACAAGCTAGGGGCATTGTCACTGCAATAGTTGGCAAAGCATGTCTTTGCGCCAGGGACTGCATTGCATTTCTCACCGCCCATTTTCAGGCAGAATCCCTTAGATCTGCGCCAGAATTCTGATTGATTGTAAAATAGGCACCGGCAATTTTGAAGTAAATTACCGCCAATGGTACCCCTCATCTGCAAGGTTTCACATGAAGTGGCCTCCAATGAGGAGGCTAGTGCAGGGAAAAGATCTTGGATAAGTTCATTTTGTTTCAAATCGAAGATCCGCACTTCGCTACCTATCTTGATCCACTGTCCCTGGTCCTCCAGAACACTGAGTGAGTCAATGGCCTTGAGATCAATGACAGCTCTTGGCTTTTCAAGCCCAAGCTTCATACGGGGAACCAGGTCCGTCCCTCCGCTGAGGTAAACTGCACTACCTTCAAACTCCCCATAAAGTTCAACAGCCTCATCAACATTAGTTGGTTTTCTATATTCAAATTTCGAGGATATCACGACTTCCCTCCTTTTTTCGCAGCATCAAGGGCCTTGAGAACCCGATCAGGGGTAAGCGGGAACTCATTAAAGGGTACCCCAAAGGCCTTGTGAACGGCACAGGCCACTGCACTGTATGCATTCATACGTGTCGTCAATCCACCCTCCTTGGCTCCGAAGGGCCCCTCGGGATCATTAGAACATACGATCACGGGTTCAATTTCAGGTGAATCGCAGGCAAGGGGCACCTTGTACTCAAGAAAATCGGGGTTCAGCAGCCAACCATCACTCCACTTGTTCTCCTCCATGATAACCCCCACACCGGCTTGCACGACCGAGCCTTCGATCTGGCCTTCCACTGCCATGGTATTGATTGGGTTGCCGCAGTCGTGGGCCGCAACGAACCTAGGAATGCGTATCTGTCCAGTTTCTTTGTCAACAGTTACCTCGGCCACAGAACATCCAAAAGAATATGTTCCGGCCATTTGGCCAAATGGCCGTTTTACCCACTCGCGTTGAAAATCAATCTTCGGCATATAAGCACCAGTACCTGTTATAGGCTTTCCTCGAAAAAATGCCTCCCGGACAATCCATCTCATGGGCATTGTCTTAGAAGGGTCTGATTTGGATATGACCATGCGATCCTTCAAATCAAGGTCTTCTACGGGATGATTCATCTTTTCCGAAGCAATGGTCAGTATCTGGCCTTTGGCTTCCTCACAGGCACGCTTAACCGCGTTTCCCCCAACAAAGGCAGCAGCCTGCGAATATGCCCCAGGGTCAAGATTCGTTGCCTCAGTATCGGCGTTGACAATATTAATATCTGAAACAGGGATTCCGAGTACCTCAGATGCAATCTGCACCGCCATGGACTCATTACCCATCCCTGTGTCCACAATACCTGTCACAATTGTTGCCTGTCCGTCGTCATTCAATTTAACATAGCATGCAGAACCCGACCTGAATCCCATGGGAAACCCGCACATAATGGCAACGCATCCCATGCCGATTCCCTGTCCTTCCTTAAGTTGGCAAGATTTGTCTTTCCACTTGGCGTGCTCTGCCGCTTGCCGAATTGGTTCTTCAAGCCCACCACTGATGATTACGGACTTTGTTGCCGTTTCCTCCCCCACCTTAATGCCGTTCTTCAGCCTGATATCCATTGGGTCCATACCCAGCTCTTGCGCAATCATGTCCAGTTGCATTTCATTACCACACAGAAAGGCCCTGCCATGGGCTCCATACATTCCCCTAATACCCTTGTTGGTAATTATGCGGTAACCGTTATAGCGAACGTTTTTAAATCTGTAAGCCTCCTCATAAACGTAATACGGAATAGAGGTTGCAATGGGTCCTGTACTGCTGTACGCGCCGCCATCGTAAATAACGCGAAATTCCTTCGCCAAGATAGTGCCGTCCTTCTTTACACCAGTCTTTATTGTCGTTTTTATGTCATGGACTTGCCGTGTACAGGTGGCATTTTCCTCTCTGGTTAAAACCAGTTTAACAGGACGTCCCGTCTTTATGGATAACAGTGATGTGACTAAATCTCCAGGCGATACCTCAGAGCGGGATCCAAAATGCCCCCCGATGTTAATATGCCGCACGCGTACCTTATTAAGAGGTATTTTAAGTAAATTGGACAGGGCCTTGGCGCGCACATGTGGCCCGGCATTAGGCACCCATAGATCTAGGTAACCATTTGCGTAAGAGGCCACAACAGCATATGGTTCCAGAGTGGCATAGGCTTCACCAGCAGCCTTGAACGTATCTTCGCGTACCAGGTCTGCCTTGGCAAAGGCTTCTTCCACATCACCCACTTCAATATGCACGTGGATATTGATGTTACTGGGATATTGCTCATGAATGAGGGGAGCGCCTTCCTTCATGGCTTCCTCAGGATCAAAGACAGCAGACAGAGGCTCGTAGTCTACCTTAATTAAGTCAAGGGCCTCCAGGGCCGTTTCTTCGTCTACCGCCGCAACCCCTGCAACATCCTCTCCCACATATCGCACCTTATCAATGGCTATCATAGGATGATCCTGG
>DQZA01000025.1 GCA_011042035.1 Desulfobacteraceae bacterium | reverse complement strand
ATACAAGCAGTCTTGTCCTGCCCCTTACAACCATCGCACTTCTCTACCATTACAAAACTTGGCATTATTACACCTCCTGATTTCAACAGATTTACAGTTCTTGTGCCTCTGATGGTTAATCACTTAAAGCTTCCCTGATTACACCTCCTTTCTTTCTTGAAGTCGTTCTTTTCCTTGGCTTCCACTGCGTCTCACTCTACTCGTAGGCATTCAGAAATTCCCCCATTATCTCAACACTCCGCTTCTCAACTATCTTCTCAAAGATCTTGTCCTTTACGTCCCTCGGGAGCAGCTCGATACTCTTTGTAGTGGCGCTGTCAAACTTGGCAGTTGGAAATGCCTTCAGAATCTTGTCCTTTTGCTCCTCATCCGCATATACCCTCAGTACCTTAAGCCCCGCCAGCATTTCCTCGCACATATCACCTAACCCTGCTTCCTTCAGCTTCTCGTAGCGCTCCTCATTTATCCATATATTAATGGGATATTTCTCTTCGGCCATGATCTACCTCCTTTAAATCTCAGAAAAAGTAAAAACAGGGGTCCTCTTCTCCAAATACTCATCCGTTACAAAGGGAGAGCCAAAGCCATACTTCTCTGCACATTCCATTACCAGATCGAAAACCTCGGGCCGGAATATCAGTCTTGGCGGTTTAACTCCATCCTGAACTATACTCCTTATTACAGTTCCGCTGAACTTCTGCCATTCATCCCTGTGATTACAGAGTCCCTCAGAGGTAATCTCACCACAATGAGGGCAGTACAGCCAGTTCATTGAATAGACCGGCGTTATGCCAAGCTCATCCTGCACGCTTTCCAGCACCCGATGGGCATCATATGGTCCATAATACGTCCCAACCCCAGCATGATCCCTTCCGAACATGTGATGGGTCAGACCCAGATTGCTCCTCAACGCCGCATGAAACACCGCCTCCCTCGGTCCAGCATACCTCATATCCCAAAAGGTAAGAGACGTCATATGATTGTGATCTCCAAAATATCCCGCCTTCCTCAATTCGTCCTGGCAGAGAATAATAGCCTCGTCAATATAGTCGCCTTTTCTCTTTTCTCCAATAATTGCATTGACCAACACACCCACCAGAGGCTTCTCAATGGATAACTCAGCATAGGTCTGAAACCAGGCCCCTTTCATTAACCACTCATGCCCGGTATGAGGCACATTTCGTGTTTGATGGGCAACAACCCTTACCCATCCTTTCTCTTTGAATCTCTTTCTTAGCTCAAGGGGCGGTATAAAGTAAGGGTCGAACGGAGGATTTATCTTCGGCCTGTTTACCAGAGTTACCTTGCCCCCAAGGAATTTATCCTTGTAATTATAAGTGCGAGCACAACCAGGGTGTTTCTCCTCGGTGGTCCCGAAGACATCCTGGCACATCTGCTTTTTGTCATAATCGTAAATCTCTTCCACCTCAAAAATCGCCATCGGGTTATTGTCAAAGGTAAGCAGAACGCTGTCACCTTCCTTGATGCCATAATCCGATATTTCCCCTTGCGATAGATCAAAAACTATTGGAAGGCTCCAGACCACCCCATTACTAAGACGCATGTTCTTGCATACACCCTCCACATCCGCCTTTCCCATGAAACCTTCTACAGGAGAGAAAAAGCCATACGCAATGCCTATCACCTCATTCGCTATCTGGGGTCGGACAGGAATCGCCTTCAACCCCTTTATCTTCTCCTTCGCCTCTGAAGGCTCCATTATCCTTTCAACAATCTCCTTACCACCATGTCCTATCTCAGCCATTTTATACCCTCCTATCCACGAGTTTACTGTTCTCCCTCTATGCCATTGCCACCGCCTTCATCTAAGCGCTAAAACTTGAATATAAAGTCTACTTGAATGCGGTCTTCTTCTTCACGCGCCTTGTTGTTTTTGAATGTAGGGGATGTCGGGTCCCAATCATCAACAGGCTCGGTATTGAAATAGGCGGCACCAAACTGCAAATGATCAAATAACATGTACCTCAATTTGATCTTGTGCCCTTTTCTATTGGCACCATAAAAATCCTGGTCGTTCATGGAACCGATGACAGCGTCTTTCTCAATGCGGGCGTACTTATAGGCAAGGGACCAGTCTCCCTTGTGTTTTGTTTTCCCCAGTTTGAAGCCGAGATAATAGGCGGTGTCCTGATCACTTGGAACATCATCTGCAGAGTTTACAATATAGTCAAATATGAGCTTAGTTGGTAGAACGCCAAGTTTAAATCGGACAAAGGAAATGGCCTCCCAGAGATTATAATCATACGCATACTGGAACTCCCCTGCTTTATCTATAAACGTGTTGCCACCACCACCCTTATATTCTGCCTTATGGAGCCATTTGGTCGCCTCCAAATTGTCCCAGTTATAATAGCTCCCGGCCAGGGTCCATTTGATCGGCCCGATATTCCAATCAAACCCAACCTGGTTGATATAGAGATAAGCGTCCTCATCCTTATTCACTTCATTCACCACCATGTGGCCCAGGTGTATGAAGGGTTGGAAGTTGCGGAAGCCTTTGTACTGATATCTTTCATATATGCCCTCTGGGTTTACGTCAGGGTCCCACATGATATCCGTATGGAGGAAGGTGTTCTTGAATTTACCTGCTGACACCTCCAACCCCTTTAGCCATCCAGGTTTATAAGTTGCATATGCCCTGTGAAGATAGATACCCTTGTCGCTGAAGTCATCAGTAAATGTCTGATTGGTGGTAGTTGCCTCCCAGTGCTGGTCCTGGTTAGTACAGATCATAAAATGGGTCGATATCTCATCGGTAATCGGGGCATCAAAGAAGAGCCTTGCCCGGATGCGATACCGGTTACGGTCGTCAATGTCCTTGGTGCTCCCATCACTTTGCCGTTCCTTACGATTGTAGATGCCCTCATAACGAAGCCTCAGGTCACCTGAAACCTTTACCCTCTTGACCCATTTTGGAATCAGGCCCTTCCATTCCTTTTCCTTTTTTTCCATCTGGGTCTTGACAATCTCTTTGACTTCCTCCTTGTTTACTTTTTGTT
>DQZA01000210.1 GCA_011042035.1 Desulfobacteraceae bacterium | reverse complement strand
GTGGTCCGTGGCGAATATTTCGCAGGTCCCCAAGCCTCAAGGGGACATTCTCTACACAACGGCCTTTTCCGGCAATAGGTTTTTCCGGTTCTCACTATGAGGGCATGAAACTCATTATATAATTTCGTGTCCTCTGGTAGATGCGAGGTGAACAGATCCTGCAACTCTTCGTAGCTTGCTCCGTCCATAATCATCTCGTGGCGCGAAAGTATCCTGTAGGTGTATGCATCAACAACAAAAACCGGCTTTTGAGCAGCATAGAGAATGATGCTATCAGCTGTCTCTGGCCCAATGCCTCTAACTGAAAGGAGTTTTTCCCTCATAGCAACAATATCTTCGTCAAAAAAACGCTCAAGTTCACCATCATAATCCCTGATTATCATTTCCAGAAGGTTCCTCAGTCGCCTGGACTTGAGATTGTAATACCCTGCAGGCCGGATCAGGGCTGCTAGGGTCTCCTCAGGCATCCGGAACAATGCCTTGACACAAAATCCTCCTGAGGATTTGAGATTCTTTATCGCCCTTTCCACATTCGACCAGTTCGTGTTCTGGGTCAGCACTGCCCCCACCATCACCTCAAAGGGCGTCTCCCCCGGCCACCAGTGCTGTGGCCCAAACCGCTCATAAAGTAACTGGTACATTTCCTTTATATATTCACCCGTCCCGGTCAATTTTTTCTCCCAATTCTTACCAACAACATAGTTTTTCCTTCTGTCCTCTGACTCCTGACTCCTATCTTTCGACTCCTACCCTCTTTGGTTTTGACATTTGGCATTAGCGATCTCATCTGCTTCCCGCCTTGACACTTTGCTTAAGATACCCTAGATTTACGCTCTGTGTCAAAATGCTACCGGCTAAACCGCCTAAACCGCATAGCACGAAACTAGCAGGTGTGGTATAGAAACGCAGATGTTCTTGCTTACCGGTATCTCGTGCCTAGCAATTAGAGAAAAGCGGCACTAAACAAACAGGGCATGATTTAACAATGGCAAACGGCCCAAAACAAAAACTGGCCAAAACCAGAAATATAGGAATCATAGCGCACATAGACGCTGGTAAGACCACTGTTACCGAGCGCATACTCTATTACACTGGCAAAGTACACAAGATGGGCGAGGTCCACGACGGTGAAGCCACCATGGACTGGATGCTGGAGGAGAAAGAGAGAGGCATCACCATCACTTCCGCGGTAACTAGCTGCCAGTGGAAAGGCCACAATGTCAACATAATTGATACACCCGGCCATGTGGACTTTACTATTGAAGTGGAAAGATCCTTGCGGGTCCTTGATGGGGCCATCGGTGTGTTTTGCGCTGTGGGCGGGGTCGAGCCCCAGTCAGAGACTGTGTGGCACCAGGCAGACCGCTACCGTGTCCCCAAGATTGCATTTGTCAACAAGATGGACAGGCTTGGTGCGGACTTCTTCCGCGTAGTTGAAATGATAAAGGAACGCCTTGGTGCAACTCCGCTTATCCTTCAGCTACCTTGGGGCGCTGAAAGCGATTTCCAGGGCATTATTGACCTCGTCAAAATGCAAGCCATTGTGTGGGAAGATGATACCCTGGGCGCGCACTACCAAGAAATCTCCATCCCTCCTGAACTGGAGGAACAGGCCCTCGAGTACCGAGAAAAGCTGCTGGAGACCCTTGCCGACAGGGACGACGCCATAATGGAAAAATACCTAGCAGAAGAGGAAATCCTCCCGGAGCAAATCCATAGGGCCATTAGAAAGGCCACAATAGGGCTGGAGCTTGTCCCTGTCCTGTGTGGTGCAGCATTGCGCAATAAAGGAATTCAGCCCCTAATCGATGCAATAGTCGCTTACCTTCCATCGCCTCTGGACATCCCTCCCATTGAGGGCGAAATTCCTGGCACCACGCAGAAGGAAGCTCGCCTGGCTGATCCCAAGGCACC
The DNA here is from genome assembly GCA_011042035.1 of Desulfobacteraceae bacterium. GTDB lineage: Bacteria > Desulfobacterota > DSM-4660 > Desulfatiglandales > Desulfatiglandaceae > B111-G9. The sequence continues at coordinate 1,116 of DQZA01000210.1, read as the reverse complement.
TTTTTCAGCCCTGGTATTCAAGGTCATGATGGACCAGGGCCGCAAGATGACATACCTTCGGATATACTCGGGCAAGGTTCAGGCAGGAGCACAGGTGTACAATCCCAGGAAAGGAGCCAAAGAAAAGCTCGCTCGTCTTCTGCGCATGCACTCCAATAAGAGGGAACGCGTCAACGAGGCCTCTGCTGGTGATATAGTAGCTGCAATGGGTCTCAAGCTGGCTTCCACGGGGGATACGCTTTGTACTGAAGAAAAGCCCATACTTTTCGAACCAATTCAGTTCAGGGATCCTGTGATCACAATGGCAGTGGAGCCGAAAAAAGTTCAGGATCATGATCGGCTCATAGAAGCCTTGAACAAGCTCTCTGATGAAGATCCGACTTTTAAGCACAAGATTGACGAGGAGACAGGCCAGATTGTCATATCAGGGATGGGAGAGCTGCATCTTGAGATAATGGTGCACAGGGTGAGCAGGGAATTTTCCATTGAAACCAATCAGGGTAGGCCCCAGGTAGTATATAGGGAAACCATTTCCGAGGCCGCTCAACACGAAGAGATATTTGAGCGAGAAATCGGCGGGCAGCAGCATTACGCTGGAGTTCTGCTGGAGGTAAGGCCTCTTCCCAGGGGCACCGGCAACCGATTCCTCGACCGTTGCGAGAGCCCCGAGTTGACCGACATATTCCTGGAGGCAATTGAGCAGGGCGTGAGAGAAGCCCAGAACTCCGGTGTCCTCATGGGATACCCCATGCTTGATGTTGAAACGGTCTTGAGGGACATCAAGACCAAAGAGAACTTCAGCGACGAACTGGCATTTAGGGTAGCGGCCACCATGGCCTATAAGGCCGCATGCCAAAAGGCCTCGCCTATCCTTCTTGAACCTATCATGAGGGCAGAGGTCCTTGTGCCCGAAGACTTTATGGGCGAGGTCATCAGTGATCTAAACGCCCGGCAGGGAAAAATCGACAACATCACCAAAAAGGGACCGGTACAGGTTATCACTGCTAGTGTGCCTCTTTCGAAGATGTTTGGTTACTCGACTACCTTACGTTCCCTCACCCAGGGCCGTGGCACCTTCACCATGCACTTCACACATTATGATAGGGTGGACTGAAG
>DQZA01000110.1 GCA_011042035.1 Desulfobacteraceae bacterium | reverse complement strand
ATAACCCCTTGCCAGCCTAATGGCACTCATGGTCGCCTCTGTGCCGGAATTAACCATCCTAACCATATCCACGGACGGCACCATCTCCACAATCAGGCGGGCAAGCCTTATCTCTAATTCGGTAGGCGCCCCATAGCTTGTTCCCCTGGATGCGGCCTCAGTTATGGCCTCTACCACCTCATCCCGGGCATGGCCAAGGATCATTGGACCCCATGAGCCTACGTAGTCAACATACTGATTGCCGTCTACGTCCCATAGGTGGCAGCCCTTCGCCTTTGCAATAAAGGGGGGCGTAATGCCCACGGCCTTGCCCGCCCGAACTGGGCTGTTCACACCACCTGGGATATATCTCTTCGCCTCCTCAAACAACCTTTCTGATTCCTTACGCATATCCACCACCTCTCTCCTTGAGCCTCAGGCCCTAAGCCCTATCCCTAAAATTTCTAAAAATACTCCATACTGGTTTTCTTAAACTCCTTCTCGCTGAAAAGCAGTACATAATCCCTTATTCCAGTCGTCTCGGAAATCCTGCGGGCAATTTTGTGGCATTGTTCTCTCGTAGCACCATGTATCATGGTGTAAACATTATAGGGCCATTGACCTTGGGGCCTTCGATGATAACAGTGCGTGACTTCTCTGAACCCTGCCATACGTGGGCCCACCTCTCCTATCTTGTCTTCTGGCACCTTCCATGCCACCATTGCATTGGAGCTGAAGCCTGCCTCTTGATGGCGCAACGTTGCCCCAAAGCGTCGTATTATACCTTGTTTCTTTAGCCTGCGGACTCGGTCAATGAACTCTTCCTCGCCCATACCTACCTTTTCCGCTGCTACTCGAAAGGGGCGGGGATCAAGAGGAATATCACCCTGAATTACGCTAATAACCTTTTTATCCCTCTCGTCAATCATATCATTCTGCCCTCCGACCTCTGACTCCTGACCCCCGACCTCTGACCTCTGACTTCTGACCCCCGACCTCTGTCTCCTAACTCCTGATCGCCGATGCTCCGAATATCCAATATGGCCCCCCATGTCAAGGACCAAAGCTTCACTTAGCCAGCTTCTCATTCCGTCTCCCTGCCCTGCGCCAGTCTGGCACCGGGCGAGAGGGTGGACACAGGCAATTCTTTTCTTGTTTGCGTATAATTATTGGGGTAATCTTCCGGGCTAAAAAATTGATCACCTACTATAATCAAGTATAACGATGGATAATTCCACCCAAAAAAATAATCTCCCACCGCCCGGCTTGGCTTGGGCTACCTGGGGCCTTGGTGCCATCTTTTATCTTTACGGGTTCTTCCAAAGGGTGGCCCCTGCTGTAATGACTGACCAGCTCATGCAGTCGTTCCACATTGGGGCAGGGGCGCTGGGGAACCTGAGCGCTTTTTATTTTTACAGCTATGTGGGCATGCAAATTCCAACAGGACTACTGGCAGATAAATGTGGGCCACGGAGGATTCAATTTTTCGGTGCATTGGTGGCTGCACTGGGATCCTTTTGCTTTGCACTTGGACCCTCCTTTGGTTGGGCAGCCCTGGGCCGATTTCTCATCGGAGGCGCTGTGGGCATTGCCTATGTCTCTCTGTTAAAGGTGGCAGCCCATTGGTTCCCTGCCAACCGTTTTGCGGCCATTAGTGGCCTGGCGCTGCTTGCAGGGATAATAGGGGCCGTATCGGCTGGGCCCCCGTTGCGGTATCTGGTGGAGACCTTTGGATGGAGATCGGTAATGCTAGGCTCTGGGGTTTTTGTCCTGGCCGTGGCGGTGGCAATATTTGTATTTGTCAGAGATGATCCCAGTGAAATGGGGTACAGGAGCTTTCTTCCCCCTGAGTCCGATCCGTCCCTTGGTGAAACAGGGATTATAAAGGGGCTTAAGGCGGTGTTCAAGTACCGTAACACGTGGTTACTGGCCTTAGCGCCCTCTGGAATCGTGGGCCCGGTATTAGCATTTTCCGGGTTGTGGGGTGTACCATATTTGACGCAGCGTTTTTCCCTCAGCCCCGGAAAGAGTGCTATGGTGACCTCTTCTCTGTTGGTTGCATGGGCAGTATCGGGCCCTGTCCTTGGGGCTCTGTCGGACAGGATCGGAAAGAGAAAACCTCTTTATCTTGGCGGTGCGATACTGTCTTTGATTGGATGGAGCGCTGCAATCTACTTGCCTGACCTGCCGTTGTGGTTGGTCGTGGTTATACTAATAATGGTGGGATGGGGAGCCGGGGGCATGATAATAGGTTTTGCCTACGCAAAGGAATCGGTGCCACCCCACCTGGCAGGTACTGTGAGCGGGGTCTGCAATATGGGCGTGATGATGGGTCCCATGATAATGCAGCCCCTGATGGGCGTTATTCTTGACAGCTACTGGGATGGCGCACTTGTCCATGGAGTGCGGGTGTATAGCCTGCATGCCTATAACTCTGCTTTCCTGGTGTCCATATTATGGAGTGTGATTGCAGTCGTGCTTGTGGCTTTTACGCGCGAGACCAAGTGTAGCCAGATGCTGAGGAGAGAATGAATGGTCTTTCTATTATGCAGATATCTTGAGTGAGATATTATCATGGCTCCATTTGAACCCATTAGTGACGAAAAGATTACAGAGATTAATAAGGCACAGAGGGAATTATTTGATAGTCTCTACCACCTCTTTGAACCCCCACTACCAGAAGGGGTTCCTGAGCGCTTGGAAAAAATCGTGGCGGCAGGCAATATTTCCCAGGATGATACCGTGCTCGACATAGGATCGGGTACCGGGATTTTGATTCCGATTATTGAAAAGTACAGACCCTCTCATATTTATGCCTGTGACCTTTCAGAGAAGATGCTCGTGCAGCTAAGAAAAAACTACCCTTATGTAAAAACCTTCTTTGCAGATGTTCGCGATCTGAAATTACCTCAAGGTAACGTAGATGTTGCCTTCTTGAACGCCTGCTATCCAAACATTGCAGATAAGGTAGGGGCCTTTACCAACATAAGCAAGATGATAAAGCATGAAGGTCGAGTTGTGATAAGCCATCCCATGGGTAAGAAATTTATATTTT
>DQZA01000118.1 GCA_011042035.1 Desulfobacteraceae bacterium | reverse complement strand
TCTTTATAATGGAGAAAGGCAGGGAAAAAGTTAAAGAGGAAAGCGAGAGGTTGTCCCATGAATGATGATTACAGTTATCCTTTTTCCAGCCGCAGTTTAAAAAATTATTTACGCCAGATTGCTCGCTATCCGCTTTTAACTCCTGGGGAAGAGCGAGAATTAGGCCGCCGCATACAGAAAGGGGACCGGGAAGCCCTCCGTAAACTAATCGAATCCAACCTTCGCTTTGTGGTTTCCTATGTCAAAAAATACCAGGGTATGGGCCTTCCTTTACTGGATTTAATTCATGAAGGAAACCTCGGTCTAATTGAGGCGGCCAAGCGCTATGATCCCCAGAAAAATGTTAAGTTTATATCCTATGCCGTTTGGTGGATTCGCCAGGCCATTATCAATGCCTTAACTCGGAACTCTCGTATTTATAATCTTCCCCAGAAGGTTTCCGATCAAATATCGGAGATGAAGAAAGTCAAAGCCGAGCTAAAGAAAAAGTTGGGCCGGGAGCCTAACCGCCAGGAAGTGGCCAAGGAAATGCGGCTTTCTCCCCAGGAAATAGAAGACATGGAAATTCTAGATGAGCGGAACGTATCTCTTAGCGATCCCTACTACAATGAAGACATCGAATTTGAAGACCGGGTAGAAGACCAGATGGCACCCTCTGTCGAGTACCAGATTATTAAAAATTCGATCGAGAAACAGGTGCGGGAGATGGTGGATGAACTTAGTGAGAAAGAAGCCACAGTGTTGAAACTCCGCTTTGGATTGGATGATGATCGCCCTCACACCCTCCAGGAAATAGGCAACAAGCTGAATCTGACCCGGGAGAGGATTCGACAGATCGAGAAGAAAGCCATGCGCAAGTTAGCTCAATCCCACAAGCTTCAACAACTGCGAGGATTTTTAAACTAAGAGGAAGAGAAGTTTTAATTGAGAAAAGAGGGAAAAAATGAAATTGGAGTTAATGGCGGTAATACTCGTGTTTCTTTCTTGGCCACAGCTTGAAAGTGGAAAAAGGGAAAGAAGAAAAGGCAAAAAATTTGAAAAAAAAATAAAAATGGTTAAACTATGAGAGCTTTATTTATGTTAGGTGAGACCTTCCCCTGGCTGTTTACGATTAAAATAAATAGAGAGGGTTAAAAGGCCGGGTCAGGCGGGTCAGGCGAGTCGTGGTTAGATTAGTTAAATTAAATTTTAAGAATCATTAAATGAGGTGAGAAGCTAACACTCAACCTAGGTGATAGGATAAATGATAGCCGATAAGGATAAGATTTTGAAAGATTGTCCCAAGTGTCATGGCACGGGCTGGGTACTGAAGGAAGAAGAAGGAGGCCATGTCGTGGCCCGGCGGTGTCAGTGCTATGAAGAATGGCGGCGTTCCTACTTGTGGCAGCGGGCCAACATTCCCCGGCGGTACGAGCACTGCACCCTGGACAACTTTGAGATTCACCATGCTTCCCATCGTAAAGCCCTCAAAATAAGCCGTAAATTTGTCGATGATTACCCGATTTTACACTCCGGATTACTTTTTCTTGGCCCGCCAGGAGTGGGGAAGACGCACTTAGCCATAGGTATTCTCAAGGAAATCATCACCAAGAAAGAAAGCCGCGGGTATTTTTGTGATTTTCGCGAGCTGATTCGAAATATCCAGAGTAGCTATTCGCCCGAAAATCCCATTAGCGAGAGCGAAATTCTGGACCCCATTTTCAAAGCGGATCTCCTGGTGCTTGACGAACTTGGAGCAAAACGAACCTCCGCCTGGGTAGAGGAGATGGTTTTCTATATTATTAACAACCGCTATATCAATAACCGCCTGACCATCTTTACCACCAATTATCCCGACCGGGAAGAAGATGTGGAGGACAAGCGCCAGGAATTTTTCCGCCAGGACGATGTGACGCTGGTGGATCGGGTGGGGGAACGGTTGCGCTCGCGGATCTATGAAATGTGCAAGTTGGTGGAAGTGGATGGCCCCGACTACCGCAAGAAAATTAAGCAGGCCGGGTATCGGTGGTAGGGACGGAGGGGCGAGAAGGACAGACTAAAAAAGGGCGAAACAAAGTAAGTTTAAAGATAGAGCAAACTTAGGAAAGAGATACAAAACATATTGCTAATTTAGCCAAATTTTGCTAAATTACTATTCCTTGCTCCCCGGTAGCTCAATTGGCAGAGCGGGTGGCTGTAGGAGGTTGAACCTCATGGGTGACAGAGATATTCACCTTTGGGCAAGCTGTCACCGAGAGGTTCACGCCGGACTGCAGCTTCCACGAGAAATCGTGGTTGAAAAATCGGGTGAATTCAGGGAAGCCTGCCTCCCGCAGGATGCGGGAAATGGTAATCCTGAGCCAAGCCCTGCCGCCAGAGTAGGCGATAGGGAAGGTGCAGAGACTAGAGCTTCGGCTCGTACTCCGGATGGCTCTTCCATCCGGGGGAAGCGCCCGACACCCTACCCCCAGGCAATTGGGGCGGGTGAAGAGATAGTCCAAGCCCAGAAGAAATTCTGGGAGTACTTGTAACCACTAGGTTGGGGGTTCGAGTCCCTCCCGGGGAGCCATTTTTCAATCCGCCAACTCTGGCGGTTCTTAGTTAACGCGAGACCCCGGCGGGATGATGCGGCGGGATCTTTGCTTTTCTCCTTGATTCACGCTGACTTACGGCCCCGCGTACATCCCCCTTGATTCTCCGGTTCGAGATGAAGCGCGTGGGGTCCAGGCGCAACCCCCACGGTTGCAGGCGGGGTACCCACCCGACGTTTCGAACTCCCCTCCGGTAGGTAACCCAGCGAAGGCCGGCGCCGCGACCGGCGGCCCGGCGTGACGCCAACCACCAGACGGCGGGACGGCCGCGAAGCGGAGACCGTTGTGGGTGTCGCCAGGCCTGCCTGTGGGCAGGTCCGCAAGCGACCTGCATCGGTCCTTACCACGTTGTGAGCCCTGCTTCCGCCGGCGACGCCCACGCAGATCCTCCCCCGCGGCTCCCACGGAGGAGGAACTACATGCAGCAGTGCGACCCTCGCCTGATGACGCCCCGAGAGATCGTTTCGGAGCTCG
>DQZA01000097.1 GCA_011042035.1 Desulfobacteraceae bacterium | reverse complement strand
TTTCTTATGGCATCCCTAAAGGACTTCTTATCCATGTAATTTGCGGAAGCAAGTATCCCCAGACAACCCGAATCGGAAATGGCCGCGACAAAGTCTGAGCGTGAAAGGTGCATCATTGTTCCACCAATTATGGGATACTCAATACCGACCAGCTCTGTTATTTTGGTTTTGAACATGAGCTTTAATCCTCCCACATATACCCGCTGAAGGTGATGTTTTTTGCCTAAAGCCTTAGACCTAACGCCTTAAGCCTGATTTTATCCATAATGCTTCTCTTCTTCGTCCGGTGTGATGGCGTCCTGCTCCACGTCCCTGGTTTCCTCCTTTTTACGGGCCAGTTCTTTATAATATTCATGTTGGATCAGGAGATTCATGATTTCGTTGGTCCCTGTCCATATCATGGCGAGTCTACAATCTCGAAGGAACCTCTCGATAGGATAAACCGTGGTGTAACCTATGCCGCCCATGATCTGCATAGCATTGTTGATAACCTTCCATGCAGCCTCGGTACCTATTTTCTTTGCCTCTGATACAAGTCTGCGGGCATCCGCTCCAGAATCCACGCGCTTGGCTGCTGTATAGACGAGGGATCTAGCGGCGTCCAAAAGGGCAACCGAGTCGGCCACCATGAAGCTCACGGCCTCAAAGCTGTTGATGGTTTTTCCAAAGGCCTTTCGCCGGGTGGAATACCTGGCAGCTACTTCCAATGCAGCTCTCCCGAGGCCGACTGCCCCCGCGCCGCTAGTCAGTCTCTCTGGAATCATCATACGGTTGAATATGGCATAAGCCCCGTTGAGCTCGCCCACCATGTTTTCGGCCGGCACCTTGACATCGCGGAACACGAGTCTTCCCGTACCACCGCCCCGGGTGCCCAGCAGTGTATAGATGTTCTGCACTTCCACACCCATATCCCTTTCCACGATGAAGCAGCTCATGGACTCGTGTGGATGGGCTTCGGGGTTTGTCTTGGCGTAGACAAGGAACCAGTCGCTGTCCTGGGCGCCCACTACGAATCGCTTTTCCCCATTGAGGACGAAGTAATCCCCTTCTTGGACAGCCGTGGTGGTTGCGCCAAAAAAGTCGGATCCTCCCCTTGGCTCAGTCAGTGCTTCGGCGCTGTAAAGTTTTCCCTGATTGGTGGGTTTCAAGTACTTTTCTTTTTGCTCTTTTGTCCCGAACAGATTTAGTGCCTGGCCCACGATGCTGGGCATCACGAATGCGCAGGAAATGGAGTTACCAAGCACCCCCACTTCTTCCACAGCCGCGATTTCAGCGGCCCAGTTGAGGTTTCTTCCCCCGTATTCTTTAGGAAAACGGGGGCCGAGCAAGTTTTTTGCCCCTGCCTTTTCCACAATGGGCCGGCCTGTTTCGATCTTGCTGCCGTCCATATCCCTAATGAGCTGGCTCGGAATATCGTTTTTCACGAATTCCCGGACCTCCAGCCAAAAGGCCTTTTCTTTTTCGTTTAGTAAGAATTCAAACATGGCTTACCTCCATATGGTGTTCACCGTTGACCGTTGACTGTTCACCGTTCATTATCAATTATTCGTTATTAGTATCCCTTAATTCCTAAATTCCTCAGTTCCTTAACCCCTTTCCCATTATTCCCCCATCCCATCATCCCATTATTCTTTCTTGCTTGGTGGTATCACAACTGCCTCACCCTCTGCAATAGTCTCGCCCCTCTGGTTCGTCCAGATGAGAGCCATTTTTACCCACTTCTTGTCTTCAAGTTTTTCTGCTACCCGAGCCGTGGCTGTGATGGTGTCGCCAAAGTAAGTGGGAGCCTTGAAGCGCGTTGTTACCTCCACCAAAATGGTTCCCATGCCCGGCAGGTGCATGCCCAGAACCGGGGCTATGAGACTCTGGGGAAGGGCGCCGTGGGCTATCCTGGCCTTGAATGGGGTCTTTTTGGCGTACTCCTCATTGAGGTGCAGGGGGTTGAAGTCCCCGCTGATGCCTGCAAACAGGTAGACGTCCGTCTCTGTGATGGTTTTGGTAAAGCTTGCCTCTTCACCTATTTCCAGCTCGTCATAGCTTTTGCCTAGCTGCAACTTCATAGTGAGCCCTCCTTCAATCTCGCCAAAATAGCAAATGGCAGATGTCAAATTAAATCCAAATGAATAAATGACAAAAGATTCAACTCTCACCTCGAGCAATATCCAAAATAAATTAAGAACTCATGTACAGATCCTGGTCTCCCGTAAAAGCATCATGTCCAAACAACCCGCTTTATGAAGACTATCGATGCTTCAACCCCAGCTTCTCCCTGCATTCTTGCACCGTGGCCACTTCTCGCCCCTGATCGCGGATCATGCGGGCCGCCTTTTCCACCAGTTCGCCATTGGACTTGGCCATGACACCGGGGGCAACATAAAAATTGTCCTCAAGACCCACGCGCACGTTCCCTCCAAGGGCTATGGCAGCAGCCACCATTCGCCACTGGTCATGGCTTATGCCAATGACCTCCCATTCGCTCTGGTGTGGCAGCATCCTCACCTGATGAGCCAGGTTTTCCACTGTGGGGGGAATTCCGCCAAGGACTCCCATTATCAGGCTTACCTGATGTGGTGGCTCGAGTAACCCCATGTCTATCAACGGGTAACAGTTACCCACATGACCCGTGTCAAAGCATTCCATCTCGGGCTTAACCCCGGCCTCCTTCATGGCCGTTAGAAGTGGCACTATTTCCGAAAAGGGGTTGGCGAAGACGAAATCAAAGACAAAGGTCCTTTTCTTGGGATGATACTTGGCGTAATTCATGGAGCCCATGTTCAGGGCCGCAATGGCAGGTTTTATCTCCTTTACGGGGGCGATTTTTTTCTCCACGGGTATTCCCACGGCCCCTGTGGAAAAGTTTATGATTACAGGGCATTCTGCTGTTACGGCATCGTAAATGTTCCGGTAGTCCTCAACTTCATAGCTGGGGCTGCCGTCGGGTGTGCGAGCATGGATGTGAACCACTGCAGCGCCTGCCTCATAAGCCCGTTTTGCCTCTGCGGCATACTCTTCCGGCGTATATGGAATGGCAGGACACTGCTTACGAT
>DQZA01000269.1 GCA_011042035.1 Desulfobacteraceae bacterium | reverse complement strand
TCTCCTTTCTCAATCAGTTTCTGCAAAACCTCACACTCTTTCCTTAAGGTATCTGAAATCGCCTCAAAGGCCATCTCGGATTGTCTTATCAATTCAACAAGTACATCATGAAAATCTCCCAAGACTTTACTCCTGTCTTCACTCAAAAAATATCTCCTTCTTTTGACCATACCCCTGATAAAATACAAAACGCTAATACCACAAAAAAGAACTATGACATTCAGTACTATGTCCCAAAATTCTGTTGTCAAATATGACATTCCAAACCCCCTTTTTTCTGATCAGGCACAAATTACACCTGTAACTATGAAGAAAGACTACCTTTTGAAATTATCTGTGCTATTTTTAGGTCACACAAGTATATCAATTAACCTTCCCTGCGTATCATCACCAATTTCTTTCTTTTTCTCAGGATCCTGGTCCACACTCTCGCCTGTCTCTGCCATTTCTCTTCCCTTTATTTTTTCACCATCTGTTTCTGTGGTTTCCAGTGCGTTTCTTCTTTGTTCTCTCTTCTTATTTTTTTCTTCCTCTTCGTGTAATTGCCGATCGAAGCGTCTCTGTTGTGAACCCCTCTCCTGCCGGTTTACCACCTTCACTTTGTTTGAGGGAGAAAGGGAAGGAAATAAATTTTGCAGAGTTATCTTCTCAACCATAGTAAGACCTCCCTTCCTATACCCTCCAATGCCCAATAAGCCAATCCCAAATGGCGGTTAATCCTCAATCAAACCTTCCTTCCTCAGCTTTGCCCGCAGATGAATAACTGCCTGGGAATGAATCTGAGACACCCTTGATTCTGTAATATCCAGGATCTTTCCAATTTCTTTCATGGTCAACTCCTCCCTATAGTACAATGAGATTACCAGTTTCTCCTTTTCCGGTAATTGCTCAATGGCTCCGGCAACAGCGTCTTCTATCTCCCTGAGCCCTATCAGGTCCAATGCATCCTCAGTATCACTATTTAAATAGGTCGCCAACCTCTCTTTTTCCTCTTTTGAAGCATCTCCTATTTCCTCCAAACTTATGAATGAAATACTGGCCATTTTCTTGGTCTGGTAAAATTGGTCAAGATTTAGTCCTAGTTCTTTTGCCACCTCCTCATCCTTGACTTCTCTGCCTAATTTCTGCTCCAGTTTCAAATAAGCCCTCTCTAACTCACGAATCTTTCTTCTATTTTGTCTGGAATGGAAATCGTTAGAGCGAAGCTCGCCCAGGACAGCGCCTCTAATCCGAAACATTGCATACGTTATAAACTTATTATCCCTTCCGGGGTCATAGTTATCCACAGCCTCGATCAAGCCGATAATGCCCGCATTTATTAGATCATCAATCTCTACATTGGGAGGAAGATGCATTGCCATCCTTTGAACAATAGATTTCACATAGGGGAGGTATTCAGTTATCAACTGAGCCCTTGACGGACGGTCTTCCTTTCTCAGGTCCTTTTCTTGTCTTTCAGCCAACTCCATAATCAACCCTCCGACACTGCGCCAGTCGTTCTGACCATTTAATCAGATTTATCCTCCAGGAGATATTTCCAGAAAAAATTGGTATCCCCCTCAGGATAATGAAACGGAGGTGACTTACAGATCTTTTTCGCCAGGGAGGCGAAACACCTACTTGCCCGGCTATCCGGATCTATTTCACTAATTACCTTTTGAACCTTTACGCACTTAGTAACATTTTCATCAAACAACACACATCCAACATATTCGATTGATATATCCAAGAATCTGTCTGCGACCCTCCTTAACTGCCAGAAAACCTCTCGGGCCTCTTGTGTACTAGCAGTCAAATTTACCAGCAACTTAAAATGGTTAGCCGAGTACTTGAGAGAAAGAACCTTCATCAAGGCATAGGCATCTGTAATAGACGTGGGTTCAGGGGTCACAACAACCATTATCTCCTGCGCAGTAACATTGAAGTACATCACATTTGATGAAATACCTGCCGCCGTATCAATCAGCAAAATATCCATGGGATTGATCAATAGATCAAGTTGGGTGAGCAACCGGACTTTTTGTTCTTTTGTTAATTCGGTGAGTTCCTGAATGCCAGAAGAAGCAGGAAGTATCTTCATATTTCCTGGGCCTTCTATTATGATCTCCGAAATAGTCTTGAGGCCCATAATAACATGGGAGAAGTTATACTCTGGGGTCAGCCCTAACAATACGTCAAGATTTCCCAAGCCTAAATCTGCATCCAAAATAAGCACCTTTTTCCCTAATCGGCTGAGTGAAAATCCAAGATTGGCAACAATATTCGTTTTGCCCACCCCTCCCTTGCCGCTCGTTATGGAAATTACGCGAGTATTCCATTTAGAATGACTCGGTATACTCTTTCTATCTAATATTCTTTTAGTCAGACTTATAACCTTGTTGGAACGATCTTCCCGTTTCATTATCCCTTTCTTCTCCCAGTTAACCCTACAGGGTCATTTACGACTTTCGTTTCAAAATATTGAGGAACTTAGATAGTGCCCATCCATAAACTCTATACACCTCTCCCCCTCGAGGGGGAGAGGCTGGGTGAGCCTGCCTGTAGCAGGCAGGGGGGTGTGATATCAAGGGGTTACACCCTCACCCTATCCCTCTCCCTCAAGGGAGAGGGAATTTATGGACTGGAAACTCACTAATGCCCAAAATCTATTTGTGGATGGGCACGAGTTAAGATCTTTCAATTTCCAACACGCAACCCATCATATTAAATTCATAACTCCGATACTCCATTGTTCCAATACTCCAGTTGCGGAACGAATCAGAGCCAAGTTCGATATTGCGATTCAACAAGTTACGTAGTAGGATTACACCATTATTGATACCTACTCCTCTTCCTTTCATGCGGGGCATAAGGAATTAAATCGTATTCTTCAACTCTGTCAGGCCTACACAATTTGCAGGGTGTGAAATTTCTATTCACTGCCTCCAGCATGCTTTCGAACACGATGACATTATCTGTCTTGATCTTCTTTGCCCGTTTACAGTCAGGACAATGAAAAACATCTGAGTTCTTATTGGCAATGTAATATCCCATGTGATGATTTCTGGGA
>DQZA01000229.1 GCA_011042035.1 Desulfobacteraceae bacterium | reverse complement strand
GCATATACCCCCCCTCCTATGTCTGTGTTTGATCGTGGACTACCGTGCTTCCCGTGCGTCATTACACCTCTTATCGTTACATTTTGAAAAAGGACAGGAAAATCAGGAATATGCAATTTTTTTTGAAAAAATTCACTTTTTTTCAATCCTTATATCGGAGTTTTAGATGCCCTGAGGCTTTATGGGTGATCATTTACCAACCTGGCAAGAATCTTATGCGAACATACGGTATACTCTGGATGGAAGGCTGACCCACGGATAGGCTCCTGCCTTTGTTGCTAAACCTGGCTGTGATATCAGGCCACCCGAGCATAGAGCTATTACCCAAAACTGGTTTGACCGGTTTTGGGTAATAAGGCCTATTACTTATTGATATTGCAGCTAATATTTGTAGTGATATGGCTTCTTTTTTCAACGGATTCCTCCCACTTTTACCCATTTATGGTAAAGCCGATTTTGGGTAACGCTTAGGGAGGGGGTAAGGTGGCTTACGATGAGTTTTTATCAGGCAGAGAAATGTCACTCTGAAGCTCAAAAGCTGGTGGAGGAAGCCTCTCAAGTAAAGGCCCTTCAATCAGCAAAAGAGATAGCAATGGAGCAGGCCAGAAATTCTGGCCCATCGAAGGTCTTGGGCCCTAACCTACCTAACCCACACCCCAACTCCAGGGCACTGCGGTACACTCCCTTACCTTAAAGGGCTCAGTAATATCCGCTATGACCATCCCCGGCCCTGCCAGCGCCCCTGCCAGCGCCCTCCACCGCTCTATGGGCTTAATGTGTGACGGCAGCAAAGTGGCCGTGGACTTTATCTCAATGGGGTATAGCTTCCCATTCCTGTCAATTATCAAATCCACCTCAAGCCCTCCCTTAGAGCGCCAGTAGTACAATTCGGGCCTTTCCCCCCTGTGATAAAAGGCCTTCACCCATTCCGAAACCACCATAGTCTCAAAAATCGGACCAAGCATAGGCCCCTGAAGAAGTGGTTCAGGCTCATGCAGACCAAGCAGAAAAGTGGCGATCCCCGTGTCCAAGAAGTAGAGCTTTGGACTTTTAATAATTCTTTTCCCGAAATTCTTGAAATATGGAGGGAGTAAGAATACTTGGTAGCTCGCCTCCAAAACCGTAAGCCATTTTTTTGCAGTGGGTACGCTCACCCCGATATCTCGTGCCAGCTCTGAAATGTTTAAGATCTGACCCGTCCTGGTTGCACATATTCTCAAAAACCGGTTAAATGTATTAAGGTCCCCAACATTAATCAATTGACGAACATCTCTCTCTAGATAAGTCTGGATGTAACTAGCACACCATAGCTTTCTATCCACATTCCTATTGGACCTTATCTCAGGATAGGCCCCGCGTAACAGCCAGTCCTCAAGGCTCACATTATTTTTGGACATAGTGTCCCCTGTGGAGTTAACCCCATTCAGCAGGTCATCAATGGCTTCGGACTGAGACGGGTCGCCTTGGCTTTCCCTCAACGAAAAAGGTAGCAGGTTAAGCACAGCAACTCGCCCGGAAAGAGACTGGCTAATACCTTCCATCAAAGCAAAATTCTGTGAGCCCGACAGAAGCCATTGGCCGGGTTTTCTATCTTCATCAATGGAGGATTTTATATAATGCAGCAGTTGCGGAACATACTGTATTTCATCCAATATCAGAGGAGGGGGGCTATATTTCAAGAACCCCGCTGGGTCATCCAGGATTCTTGACCTCACGTCAGGGTTTTCAAGTGAAACGAATGAATGGGATCTGGCAAACCTCTCCCTTAAGAGCGTCGTCTTTCCGGCCTGTCGCGGGCCAGTAACCAGGACCGCAGGAAAGGTTTTCATAGCCCTTTTTATTGTGGCCTCTAATGTTCTAGGGATCATATCATCACTATATTTGTACCAATTTTAAAATTCAAGTTTAAAATTGGTACGTTCTGCAAAGCTGTTTCGTATAAGATCCGCGGTCCTGGGCAATTGATGAACACCGGACACCGACAACTTGCTAAAATGGCCCATTAATTCTCTTTGGACTTCATCTACGCCTTCAGAAGCCAAACAAGAAATGCTTTGCCATTTCCACTCCTCAGAACTGGGCAGCCTTATTCCCTAATCGGGTCATGTCCAACTCTGCCCGAGACCGTATATCACACATCACGCCAATCATACATAGAAGGATGTGACTCCTACAGGAAGAAACTCAGATCAACTTATTCCGGGTGAGATTTTAACCCCTCTTGTGGCAAAAGTGGCCAATTAACGTGGCCCTAGGGGGATAACTTGGTCTTTGACAGTTCAGAATGTTTAATTGACATGGTACCCACTACCTCGAGGACAATTGCGCTAGATAGAAAAGACCATTACTGCATTAATATTTCCCCTTTGGTTTACTGGCATAACCTATCTTTCGCTTGCAGGTGTGGAGCGAAGCCGAACAACCGTCAAGTGCAGAAAATGGTTATGCAAAAGAATGTTGATCTCTGGGAATTGGTTTCAGGCGCTTAATCTTTTTGGCCTCAGGGCTGTTCATTGCATGCCAAAGATCCCAATCCAGCTGGAAGCCCAGCCAGAAATCTGCAGACATACCTAAAACACGCGACAGCCGCAATGCGGTATCCGGAGTTACCGAACGCCGGGCTTTGATAATTTCGTTGAGACGAGGGTAAGAAACTCCTAGGCGACGAGCGAGTTCCGCTTGTGTAAGGCCAAGGGGTTTGACGAATTCCTCGAAAAGCATTTCTCCAGGATGTGTCGGGGGACGATTCCGAGGCAGCCGCCTTCCGACATCAGTGGTAATCTGTGATTTCGACCTCGTAGGCATGGCCTTCCTCCCATATAAAACAAATTCTGTATTGTTCATTAATGCGGATACTGTATTGCTTTTCTCGGTCACCCTTTAAGCGTTCCAAGCGGTTACTAGGAGGCACTTTAAGTTCATTGATCTCGCTAACTCGGTTGATTTGATCCAGTTTCCGGCGAGCAACTGGCCAAATTGATTTATGGCAGCATCTTCGAGCTGCTTGAGATGCGATACCATCGAAAACATCCTCAGTGCCAGCAGATTTAAAGGTT
>DQZA01000199.1 GCA_011042035.1 Desulfobacteraceae bacterium | reverse complement strand
GCCCTCAAAGTGATGCGGACTTTAAAGAGGGCGCTGGATCCCAATAACATTCTCAATCCAGGAAAGATGGGATTAGAACTGGGATAAGTTGCTAGGGCAATTTTTACCTTGGAATCAGTTGAGAGTTTACGCATAAACGGTACGTAAAATACCACAAGGAGCGTTTTATGCCCGTAGCAAGCGTTGGTGAGATTCATGGGTATCCTTACCCTTGCTTGGACACTGGGGGGTGTTCAGTGCAAGAGAAGCGAATCCTTTTTATATGTACCCATAATTCAGCCCGATCCCAGATGGCCGAGGGGTTGGTGAATGCTCTGCCTGGACCAATTCCTCAACCAAAACTTTGACTGTGTCATTACTGTCTGCGATCACGCAAATGAAGTGTGTCCCTTTTTCCCTGGAGGGAAAAAGAGGATCCACAAAGGTTTCAAAGACCGGGCAGTGGTTCCCGGAAGCGATGAGACGAAAAAGGAGCCCTTTAGGCGAGTCCGCGATCAGATCAGGACATGGCTGCAAAATGATCTTCCGCACCTCTGCTTCTGATACCTTGCGCCTTACGCGCTGAGCCCTGCGCCTTTAGCCCTCTTCATACACATTTGCAATACAGCACAAGAAAGATGCGGGCTCATCTGCTATGTTACGCATCCCGTGTGGCTCCATGCTAGGAACATATACATAGTCACCAGGGCCTACTATCTTTGTGTCCACCACCTCTTCTGTTTCCATGTCGAATTGCCAGCACTCAAATTTGCCGTTTAAGATGTACATGGTCTGGTGGTAAAAATGATTATGGATAGGTATCTCACCTCCTGGCTGGATGGTAAAATACCTCAGCCCGTATTCTGGATATCCGTGGCCGTCATCGCCAAATTTGGAAAGCCACCTGACCGTGGTCCCCTTGACCTCTCGCATTTCACCCTTGAACGGGAATTTGTCGATTTGGATCTCTTCGCAATTCTTGAAATTATTCACTTCCATGGCATCCCCTTTTTGTTAAGTGATGGTTGTGAACCCCAAGTTTCCCAATTTTTATAAGCCTGTAAAGGGAAATTAGCAGAAGAAATGAAGTTACTCAAGGGTTTGATATTGTGTATTGGAAGGGACATCGAGGCGTGTGGATTCTAAAAAATGAAAGAAAAATGTCGGGCAAGGGCTATCTCGGACGCCCCAAGCTAGCCATGTGCCACATTTTCTAAGCCGTTATCCCTGCCATTGTCTATATATTAGATCCCGAAAGTATGACGCCAACCTGAGTGAGTCCGAATATAATGGCGATCCTTGGTTATACGCCTGGAGAAGTCCTTAAGCTGGGCTGTTGGAGGGATCATCAGCATCTGGAGGACAGGGAAAAGGCACTGAAAGCAATTGACGAGATTCGTGCCAAGGGCCACGTCGTTCACGAATATCGTTTATGGAGTCCATCGGTCGCCTGGCCGGCGGCGTGGCCCATGATTTCAATAACATGCTGAACGTTATTCTAGGTTATGGACAGATTGTTCTCAACGAGTTACACTTTAGAGATTCCCTGAGGGATTATGTGGAAGAAATTGTGAAGGCTGGAATCGGGGAGTAATGATGATCAACGGGCCGAATTTGAATCTCCAAGTTGCCGGGAAAAACGCAGGAAAATGGAATTGATGCCACTTCCGCCCTGCCGGAAGCGATGTGCTCCTTCCTGCCTGTGCCGGGTATGGCAGACAGAGATAACTCACGGGGTAAGGCACTGGTTTGACCAGTGCGACTAGAAAGGGTTTGACCTTCAGCGGGAATTGGACAAGGTTCTTGCTTTGGAGGCTTGGTAGCACTCAGAAAGGAGGACACTATGAAATGGGGAGTTCGGCAGGTACTGTGTTGCTGTCTATGGATAGTTTTTCTTATCCTCAATACGAGGATTCCAAGTTTGAGGGCCTCGCCCGGATCCATTCCAAAAATCTTTATCCTTCATAGTTATGAGGCTGGCAACGTCTGTGGCCAGCCCCAACATGATGGGGTCGTAGCCGCATTGCAAGAGGCGGGGTACATACAAGGGCACAACATACAGTTCACTGTTTACTACATGGATACAAAGTGCAAGAACAACACACCCGAGTTGATCAGGAAGCAGGCACAGATGGCACTTGATAGAATCCGTTCTACACACCCCTCGGTTCTTGTCACGTTGGATGACAACGCCTTCCGTACAGTGGCGCTAAAGCTTGTGGACAGCCCTTTGCCCATTGTTTTTTCAGGTATGAACGGCCAGCCCGAGGATTACAACCAGAAAGTGCGCTTCATGGAATCCAGGGGCCATCCAGGGCACAACATAACCGGGGTATATGAAAAGCTTCATATAGCCGACGCATTTAGGGTCCACTGCAGACTCTTTGGGGAAGTAAGGAAAATTAGAATCATCCTGGATACCTCACCTACCGGAAAGGCCATTTACAGGCAGGTCAATCTGGAACTTGCCAAAGAATCAGTACCGTGCACATGGGATGTGAAAATTGCCAGGAGCTGGGAAGACTACCAGAGGGAAATTAAGCGAGCGAACAATATATCGGAAATTGGCGCAATATACCCTGTTGCCATCCTCCTCAAGAATGGTTCAGGTAAGACATACACCGCTCCTGAGATATTTGCATGGACCATTAAGAATTCTAGGAAACCAGAAATTGCCGTCAATTATGCCTTCACGCGTTTGGGGCTTTTTGGAGGAGCAGCAGTGGATTTTTTCGCCATGGGCAGACAGGCAGGTAAAATGGTTGAGGAGATACTGGGGGGCCGAAGCCCTGGCATCATACCAATAGAAGATGCAAGAAAATATGCCCTTGTGTTTAATCTGGTGAGAGCCCGCCAGTTGGGGATTGAATTACCGGCTGAGGTAATTCTGGCAGCCGATGAGATAATAACCAAAGTACCAGTGAACAAATAGGACAAGGAGGCTTAATGCGTTCACCCAAAAGATTTTCTACATTCTTGAGCTGGACCCTCATAATTTTTGAGGCTGTTTCGTTGAGCGTTGTTCTCGGGGTCCTTTACACCTTGCTTTCAAGGACAATTGAAAGCGAGTTTCTTCACAGGGCTGAAG
>DQZA01000096.1 GCA_011042035.1 Desulfobacteraceae bacterium | reverse complement strand
TGGGTCCTGGCAAAGTCTGACCGCAAGAGGTTGGATTCAGTCTTGCATCACATAATCGAGACACTGAAAATAATATCCGTATTGGTTTGGCCGGTAATGCCCGGGTCAGCAGAGAAGATGCAGTCATATCTGGGGATGGACAAAACAGGTAGAGAGCTTTGCCTTGATGATATGAGGAAATGGGGCAGCCAGAAGTCCGCTAGACCCGTTGTCAAGGGGCAGGCCCTTTTCCCCAGGGTGGAAATGAAAAGGCAAGAGACCGCGGCAGGGGAGGAGGAGAAAGCCATGGAAGAAGAGAAGGCACAGCTTATTTCATTCGATGAATTCCAGAAGCTCGACCTAAGGGTCGGAACCATTGTGAAGGCAGAGAATGTTCCCAAGTCCAAGAAGCTGGTGAAGCTTACCGTTGATATGGGGGAAGAGCGCACAGTGGTCGCTGGCATTGCGGGCTACTACGAGCCCGGTGAGATAGTGGGGAGACAGGTTGTGGTGGTTGCGAATCTTCAGCCTGTAAAGCTCATGGGCATTGAATCGCAGGGGATGGTACTTGCTGCAGAGGATGAAAGTGGCGTCCACCTGCTCACTGTTGATAAAGAGACAAAACCGGGGAGTAAGGTGAAATAGTTGTTTAAGTGAGAAACACTCATATGCTCACACTGGCGACTTACAACTGCAACTCCATCCGGGCCAGACTTCCTCTAGTAAAGGGTTGGCTTGGGGCCCACGGCCCCGATGTGTTATGCCTTCAAGAAACCAAGGTGCAGGACAAAGACTTCCCTGCAATGGAACTGGAGGAACTGGGTTACAATGTTATCTACAGGGGACAAAAGTCTTATAATGGGGTGGCCATCCTGAGCAAGGCCGAGGCCAAGGATGTTAGGGACAGCCTTGGGCCAGGGTACGAAGAGGCTAGATTCTTGAGTGCAGTGATAGAGCATATCCCCATATTAAATGTGTACGTTCCCCAAGGAGTTTCTCCAGAGTCAGAAAAATTTCAATATAAACTGGATTGGCTGAGGGCACTGCACCAACACCTCGCTGCCCATTACAGTCCCTCTGAACCCCTCATTTTGGCCGGGGATTTTAACGTGGCCATTGAGCCAAGAGACGTTTATGACCCGGAAGGGCTTCAGGGCGAGGTGGGTTTTCATCCTCTGGAGCGTCAGGCCATGCGTGAATTATTGGATTGGGGGTTAAAGGATCTCTTAAGGTTCCATCATCATAGTGGCAGCCTTTATACCTTCTGGGATTATAGGATACCCAATGCGTTGAAGAGGAAAATGGGCTGGAGGATAGACTATGTGCTGGCTACCGAGCCTCTGGCCCAGAAGTGTACCTGGGTCTGGATAGATGAAGAGGCCAGGGCACTTAAGAAACCCTCAGACCATACCTTCCTGGTTGCAGAGTTCAACTTGGCCTAAGTTGAGATACAAACCTTAAGTCCCCAACCTTCCAATATTCCATTCTTCCATTACGCCCAACGCCTAAAGCCCAACGCCTAGCGCCCAACGCCTAACGCCCCACCCCTAACGCCCAACCCCTATATCTCCTTAGATGGGCAGAGGTGAAAAATGGGGCAGTGGGCATGGTCGGGCTTGCGCGATTTGCACACTGCCCTTCCATGGTAAATGAGAAGGTCTGAAAATCTCCGCCACTTGTCTTTTGGAAGGAGTTTTTCGAGATCTTTTTCAATCTTGTCAGGATCTGTATTGTCGGTAAAACCCAGTCTCTTGGCCAACCTTTTTACATGGGTGTCCACAACAATCCCCGGCACATCAAAGACCGCGCCAAGCACACAATTGGCCGTCTTTCGTCCCACTCCGGGTAGCTTTATAAGTTCTTCCATGGTTGAGGGCACTTCGCCGTTGTACTTTTCTACCAGGGCCTGGGAGCAGGCCTTAATGGACTTGGCCTTGTTTCTGAAAAAGCCTGTTGGTCGGATGTCTTCTTCAAGCTCAGATATGGGGGCCTTAACAAAATCCTCGGGGCCTTTGTATTTTTTAAATAGCACCTTTGTGACTTGATTGACGCGCTCGTCGGTACACTGGGCAGAAAGGATTGTGGACACTAGTAATTCAAACGGTGTGCTGTACTTTAGGGCGGTTTTTTCGGTTGTATAAAGGGGATCAAGGATTTCAAATATCTTCTCGGCCCTTTGCTTTTTCTTTTTTAAACTCTCCACGAAAAGCTCTCCATTGTTAAATTAATTTGCCGGTTTACCGCGGGGAGTATATGTGTTGGTGGAACTACAAGTCAAGAGTGCTGCAAGGTTTATTGGGGGGCAGGGGATTTTAAATGTTGACAGGTACATGATCAACGCTATGATAATAAAAGCCATTTTGAGATTGTGAAAAGCGATATTCAGTGAGATTGATGAAAAGGGGATCACACACGTTGAATTTGCGTTTCCCACTACTCACAAGGCAGTTTCTCCTGATGCCTATTGTCGCGTTCTTGTTTTTGAGGTCGGCCCTATTTGGCCCAAGTGGCAGCTTGTGTGCTAAAGAGAGGAAGGGGGCAAAAATGGAAGAGACAAAGACATTGACAGAGGAGCAAGGTAAGTATCTTCTTAAGGTTGCGCGTAAGACCATTGAAAATGCCCTTTTGGGCCGCAAAGAAAAAGAATCCGAGGACAAGAATCTACCGCCCGTGTTACATGAGCGGCGGGGGACCTTCGTTACCCTCACCGAGCATGGAAACCTCAGGGGCTGCATTGGCCACATCATCCCCCGCGAATCCATCATAGATGGCGTGCGTATCAATGCCATTAATGCGGCTTTCAGGGACCCTCGGTTCAGGCCCCTTTCGCCGGACGAACTGGACAAGATCAGGATCGAGGTGAGCATTCTCACAGAACCGAAAACCCTGCAATATGAGGATGTAGAGGACCTCTTGAACAAACTACGTCCCGGGATAGATGGCGTGATAATAAAGAAAGGTTTCCATGAAGCAACGTTTCTTCCACAGGTGTGGGAGCAATTACCCAGAAAGGAAGAATTTCTCACACACCTTTGCCTCAAGGCAGGTCTGGACGGCGACGCATGGAGGAGAGGGGACTTGGAGGTTTC
>DQZA01000136.1 GCA_011042035.1 Desulfobacteraceae bacterium | reverse complement strand
GGGGTGGGCAAGACAACCCTTGCATACCACGCGGGAAGGAGCCTCAATAAACCCGTTTATCTCTTCCAGGCCACCATGGACACAAGGCCCGAGGACCTGATTGTCACCCCGGTGATATCTGAAGGCGGAAAGATCAAATATATGGCCAGTTCCATTGTCTCTGCAATGATAAAGGGAGGGGTAGCGATCATTGATGAGGGAAACCGCATGAGTGAGAAGAGCTGGGCCTCTCTCGCACCTTTGCTGGACAACCGCAGGTATGTGGAATCGGTGGTGGCTGGTATAAAGATCAAGGCCCATCCAGAGTTCCGACTGTGTACCACAATGAATGATGACGCCAGCACTTTTGAGTTACCCGAATACATTCACTCGAGATTGCAGCCTCAAATTTATATTGACTTTCCGGAAAGGGAGGAAGAGCTCCTTATCCTGAGTAAAAACCTGCCGTTTGCAGATGATGAAATCCTGGAATACGTGGTGGAGTTCCTTCAAGCAGCCCATGACGCGGATGAAAGATATTCGGTCCGAGATGGTATTAACATCGCCAGATATGCCATGAAAAGGGTGGCGAGCTTAAACCAGCCAAAGGAAGTCAGAGAAAATGGGGTAGTAATCTTGAATTACCTCAAAGAGGCCGCCTCGCTGATCCTAGATGAAGGCGCCACAACTTACTTCAACGAGATATTAGATGAAATGAGTGATGAACAATAGAATCCAGTGGAAAAATATACGGTTCGTGCCCATCTTGCACAATCGCATGGAGTTTGCAGCGGAGGTAAGGAGGCAGTTCGAAGAATTTCAACCAGATTGCGTAGCCGTTGAATATCCGCCTACCTTGAAGGAAAAGATCCTGCAGGCTGTAGATCGCTTGCCGTTGCTCTCCGTTGTATATTACGAGGAGGAGCATGGCGATTATATTTACCTCATCCTGGAACCCACAGATGGCCAAGTAGAAGCTCTCAGGCTGGCCAGGGAAAATGGCATTGATATTCACTTTGTAGATCGGGATACCGAAAATTATCCCCTTGTTCCGTTCCCAATGCCTGATCCCTACGCAATCAATAGAATAGGTCATTTTTTGTATTGCCAGGCGTTTTTCCAATCCTCTAGGGACAGTTCCCCCGCACAGGAAGATGTCCTGAGAGAAAAGACCATGGCCTACAACCTGCAGGTTCTGAGTCGCGGTTCAGAAAAGGTATTGTTCATTGGAGGGCTTTATCACACCCCGAGGGTCCTGGAGTTATTAGAATTCCCGCAGACTCAGGTGATAGGGAGGATAAGACGGGAAGCCGTGTCTATCGCCCACCTTCATGAAGAATCCAGCAGGGAACTGATGACCGAAATGCCTTATCTGACAACAGCCTATGAGAGAGCGAGGGCAAGAGGCGATACAGACAAACTTGATCGACTGTTGATTCACCAGAAATTGATAAAAAGGGCGAGGGAGCAGCACTGGCAAAGAAACAAGGAAGAATTGACGCCAACGCAGGTCCGGGTGATGAACAGGTTCGCAAGGAATTATGCATTCTTGACGGGGCGGCTAGTGCCCGACTTTTATCAACTAATAGTTGCGGCTAGAGGTGCGGTGGATGACAACTTTGCATATGAGCTATGGGAAATAGCAAGTGAATACCCATGGCAAAGCGAGCGCCCTGGTATGCCAATTTTGAGGCTGGATGCTGAGGATCTTTTTCTGGACCAAAGAAGAATTAGGTTTCATAGAAAGCTGAAAACATTTCGAAGAAGGCTGGTGCCTGTCCCGTCTCGTGGCCGATATGGCAAAAAAGAGAGGGAACGGTGGTGTAAAGAATTTGGGCAATTTTCCATATGCTCGTATCCACCAGAAGATGTTGTGATAGAGGGCTACGGAAGGTACTTACAGAAGAAAGCAATGGAAATAAAGACTGAGGAGATGACGAGCATTGAACCGTTTGTTCGTTCTATGTTGGATGGTATTGATATCCGTCAAACCATTAGGGAATGGGGGAGCGGTAAAATATACGTAAAAGAAGAAAGGCCAATGAGGGGCAAAGTCGGCTCAGTGGTGGTTATTTTTGATCCGGATTACCCCGATAGGGAAGGCCGTGAGAATTACCCATGGCGGGTTACCTGGTTGGGAGAACATGATCAGGAATCAGACATGTCTTTTTATAGCACCCCGGCAGGAGAGGTAATGGACGGGCCGGGGATCTCAAAGTGCCATTACGGCGGTTTCATGCTCACATATCCCCCAATGAGAGTGTATGATATTTGGAAGGACCCGTTTTTTGATATGGCTCGGTCAAAACCGGAGCGACTCCTTATGGCGGCCATCGATTATAGCGTGGAGCGAAATGTGGTGTATGTGGCAGCAGAGCCTCCCACGGGCTGGTGTAAGAGTTTTGCTGCACGGATTGGCAAACAAATAATATATATACCTATAGGCGTATTTTCTCCCGTTACTCTACAAAAGATCCGCGAATTCCATGTCCTTGACGGCCATCACGTACGCCGCTACGCCCATCAGTATATAAAGAAATGGCTAAGAGGCGAGAGGCCCAGGGCTTAGGGCAGAAGGTAATAGAAGAGCAAAGGTGGTACCTTTCCCAGGGGCACTTTGAAATTCGAGTATTCCATTGTGCTCCTCGACTATTTTATGTGTAACGGGGAGCCCAAGGCCTGTTCCTTTATAGCCCTTGGTAGTGAAGAAATCAGTAAAGATTCTTTTCTGTGTTTCTTCATCCATCCCCGTGCCATTGTCGATTACCTGAAATCTTACTCCCCAACCTGGTGGGCGGTCAGTCTTGATTATCACTGTTCCTTTGCCATTTGTAAGCCCTTCAAGGGTGCAGGCATCTATTGCATTGCTAATCAGATTTAGCAGGCACCTATGGATGGCAGATCTATCCATTGCCACCTCGCCAATTGAAGGCGATAGGTCAAGTACCATATCCACGGCCGAAAGCCTTGCTCTGTTTTCCATGAGTTCCACGACTTCTTTTACCAGGGAATTGGGGTCCACCATTTCGTATTTAGGTTTTCGCTCTCTTGAATAAATGAGCATGTCAAGGACGATATTGCTTATCTGGTCAATGTTACG
>DQZA01000258.1 GCA_011042035.1 Desulfobacteraceae bacterium | reverse complement strand
CTGATTAAAAACTATTTATGAATGTATAGTGCTCGTTCGCCGATTGTCAAGTGCTTTCTACCCTATTCAGCATCTCTAGAAAAATTTTCATATCTTCAGCGTAATCTACCTCAAAGCTCATTTCCTCCCCGCTGTCGGGATGAACAAACCCTATGCGGCGGGCATGTAACATTTGCCTGGACACTGCTCCAAGTCTTACCCCGTCGTTTGGTACCTTAATATTTTTCCACCACCCCTTTCCGCGGCCATAAACCGGATCCCCCACCACGGGGTGTCCAATATAAGCAAGGTGAACCCTTATTTGGTGTGTTCTACCAGTCTTAATCCGTACCGAAAGCAATGCAAACTGGCCCAGATAATCACCAATCTTGTTCCAATCGCTAACAGCGTATCTGCCCTTGGCAGGATCAACTGACATCTCTTTTCTCTTGTAACGGTGCCTACCAATGGGGGCTTCTACAGTTCCACAAATGGCCCGGGGTACCCCGTGGACAATGGCGTGATACTCCTTTTTCACTTGCCCTTTCTTGAACTGCCTCGCGAGTCCATGGTAGGCTCGGTCTGACTTGGCCACAACCATCAGCCCTGAGGTGTCCTTGTCCAACCTGTGAACAATGCCAGGCCTCAACTCACCGCCTATGCCCTTTAGGTCTTTGCAATACTCCAGTAGCCCGTGGACCAACGTGCCTGTAAAATGCCCTGGTGCAGGATGCACCACTACCCCGGGCGGCTTGTTGATCACCAACAACGAATCATCTTCATAAATAACATCAAATGGAACCCTTTCAGGTTTGATTTTCTGAGGCGCCTCGGGAGGAGGGATGGACAGGTGAACCAGATCCCCCTCCTTGACCCTGTATCCCGGCTTGGACGGAGCCTGGTTAACCTTGATGGATCCTTGCCTTATCAGTTGCTGAATCCTAGCGCGGGATAGACCCTCGACCATGGGACCTAGAAACAAGTCCAACCTCTCGCCTTCCTGGTCCTTTCCCACTACTAGTTTCCTGACCTTCTCATTAAAGGCCATTAGAGTCAGTTAATCTCATCAAGAAAAAATTCGATCCAAATCCCTTTCTACCTGTTCCTCCTGAACGTGTT
The DNA here is from genome assembly GCA_011042035.1 of Desulfobacteraceae bacterium. Classification (GTDB taxonomy): domain Bacteria; phylum Desulfobacterota; class DSM-4660; order Desulfatiglandales; family Desulfatiglandaceae; genus B111-G9. The sequence continues at coordinate 1,982 of DQZA01000258.1, read as the reverse complement.
TCGCCAGGGAGATTTCTTTGACCAGGAGATTTCTTGCCGTATCCAGCATCTTTCTTTCACCAAAGGAAAGATCCTTTTCAAGCTTCAACATCAGGAGATCTCTATAGACCTCTGCCACTTCAAAAACCGACCCAGTTTTAATTTTATCCATGTATTCACGGTAGCGTCTGTTCCACGTCTGATTGTCAACTTGAACATCTCTCTTTCTCAGAATGGAGTATAACTTGGGCACATCTGTCTGAGGAATTATCTCCCTTAGACCAACGTTGTCCACATTATTGGTAGGGATCATAATGATCATGTCATTATCCAATATTCGCATGACGTAAAAATCCTGGCGGCATCCAGAGATCTCTTTCGTCTCTATTCTTTCAATAACGCCCACACCGTGAGCCGGATAAACCGCCAAATCACCTACCTTAAACATTTACCCCTCCTCTGTTTCCTTAACACTTCTCTCTGTTTGGCATAGTCCTGTGGGGCAGGAGAGACAATGTGTTTTCTGCCCCACAGGTAATTCTCCCTGGCCTTTACCACAACCTCAAGAAATATCCTATATGCGGAAGAATAGGAGCAATAACCAAGGAAACCACTGACATCAGCTTAATAAGGATATTCATGGCAGGCCCAGACGTATCCTTGAACGGGTCGCCCACTGTGTCACCAACAACGGCTGCCTTGTGGTTGTCTGAGCCTTTGCCGCCCAAATTTCCTTCCTCAATGTACTTCTTAGCATTGTCCCACGCGCCCCCACCGTTGGCCATGAAGAGCGCAAGGAACGCACCCATAACCGTGGCACCAAGAAGCATTCCACCGAGGGTCTCCTTACCCAATAGGAAACCAACCGCCACTGGGGTCAGCACCGCCACCAGACCCGGGGCAACCATTTCCTTCAATGCCGAAGTGGTTGCTATGGCAACACAGGTCTTGGGATCAGGTTTTACCCCTTCCTTGCCTTCCAGCAGACCAGGGATTTCCCTGAACTGCCGCCTGATCTCTTCCACTATGCTGAATGCAGCCTTACCCACAGAGGTCATGGTAAGTGCAGCGCACACCATGGGAACCATAGCACCAATGAAAACACCAATGACCACCATCGGGTTCTTTATGTCTATTATCTTCAGGCCAGCGGACTGTGTATACGCCACAAACAGGGCCAAGGCTGTAAGAGCTGCAGAGCCGATGGCAAATCCCTTACCTATCGCCGCTGTGGTGTTACCAAGGGCATCGAGACTGTCCGTAATTTTTCGTGTCTCAGGACCCAGGCCAGCCATCTCGGAGATCCCCCCAGCGTTATCTGCAATGGGTCCATAGGCATCAACCGTCATGGTGGCGCCCACCGTTGCCAGCATCCCCACTGCTGAAAGTCCGATGCCGTAAATACCTGCCACTTGATATGCTATAAAAGTGGCCACACAAATCCCAAGTATGGGCAGATAGGTGGACATCATGCCCACAGCCAGACCCGCAATGATTACTGTGGCTGGACCTGTGACGGATTGCCCCGCAATCCTGCGGATAGGGGGACCTGAGGTATAATACTCGGCCAAAAGCCCTATGGCTATACCACAAAGGAGCCCCGAAAATACAGCCCAAAAGGCACCAATGGGCATCCTAATTGATTTTGTAATTATGAGCGTCAAGATCACAAAAATAATAGCAGCTATATAGGTCGTATTACGGAGTGCGGCCGCCGGATTCCCCCTTTGAAACAGCTTTATGGAAAACACACCTACAAAGGAGCTAAGGAGCCCCGCCATGGCCACCAGGATAGGCATGGTCATGTATTTCAGCTTTATTACGGTGGGATCAAGCCCCTTTAGAATAGGAAACTTGTCCAAAAATTCTGGAGTCACAGCCAAGGTGGCCCCGATCGCGATAGTTGCCACCACTGAACCAACATAGGACTCAAAAATGTCAGCTCCCATGCCGGCTATGTCACCCACATTGTCACCAACGTTATCGGCTATGACACCCGGGTT
>DQZA01000188.1 GCA_011042035.1 Desulfobacteraceae bacterium | reverse complement strand
CTTGGTCACCCGATAGTCGCTTCCTGGCTTTTGTTGAAGCCGCCGACAATCAATTCCAGCAGGTTAAAATTCTTGAAATTAGCAGCGGCCAAATTACCGCGGTGACCAGCGATCGAGTTGATTCTTACAACCCGTCCTGGAGTCCGGATGGTAAATGGCTTTATTTTCTATCCGACCGCTATTTTCGGAGTGTGGTGAGAAGCCCGTGGGGACCGCGCCAACCAGAGCCTTACTTTGATCGAAGCACGAAAATTTACGCCCTTGGTCTAAGCGGGAAAGATGTCTTTCCGTGGACACCCCAGAACGAGTTATTGACGGAGAAGAAAGCGTCCAAGGGAGAAGTAAAGTCTTCATCTTCTTCTCCGGCCAAAAAATCTAGCCAAAAGTCGAAAGAGGCGCCTCCTAAGGTCCGGGTGGAAATCAATTTCCAGGGCCTCCAAGATAGGGTTTTTGAAGTTCCTCTTCCCCCGGGTGTCTATTCGAATTTAGGTGTTGGCCAGAAGGAATTGTTTTTTATCGACCGGGAGTCAAGAGCCACCGGTAAGCCTAAACTTAAAGCGGTGACGGTAACCAACCGCCGGCCGAAACCAGTCACCCTGGTGGAAAATGTTCGGCGCTATGAACTCTCAGCCTCGGGTAAAAAAATAATGGTTCAAAAGGGCTCTGAGTTTTATGTTATTGAGGCGAAACCGAGAAAGCCCGCCTCTTTAGCTGAAAGCAAGGTGGATCTTTCTAAGTGGCAATTTTCCATTGATCCTCGCTCGGAATGGCGACAGATGTTTGTGGATGCTTGGCGGATGGAAAGAGACTATTTTTATGACCGTAACCTGCATGGTGTTGATTACGAAGGACTGCTGCAACGCCATCTTCCGTACCTGGAGCGAGTTAGCGATCGTCAAGAGCTAAATGACCTAATTGCTCACTTAGTAGGCGAATTATCGGCGCTCCATATTTTTGTCCGGGGCGGGGATATACGGCGGCCACCCGACAACATTTTACCTGGTTCGCTGGGCGCCAAACTGGTGAAGGACAAGAAGGCCGGCGGATGGCGGATTGCCCACATTTACCGGACTGATCCCGACTACCCTGAAAAATTTTCTCCCTTGGCCCGGCCGGGATTAAAGATAAAAGAAGGGGACGTTATCGTCGCCATTAATGGTCGCTCCACCCTCGAAGTTAAACACCCGAGCCTGCTGCTGAGAAATACCACCGGAACCCAAGTGCTTTTAGAACTAAAAGGCAGCGATGGCCAGCTTTATAAAGAAATCGTTTATCCCATTACTCTTTCAGCCGAGTACGACCTTCGTTATAGTGAATGGGAGTATACCCGCCGGCTGCAAGTGGAAAAACAGACCGCTGGAAAAGTAGGGTATGTTCATCTTCGGGCCATGGGGGGCAATAATTACACCGAGTGGGTGAAAAACTTTTACCCCGTCTACAACCGTCAAGGCTTGATTATTGATGTTCGCCATAACCGGGGAGGCAATATTGATTCCTGGATTTTGGAGAAATTGTTGCGTAAAGCCTGGTTCTATTGGCAAGACCGCGTAGGAAATCCCACCTGGAATATGCAGTATGCTTTCCGGGGCCATATGGTGGTACTGTGTAATGAATATACCGCTTCTGATGGAGAAGCTTTTACTGAAGGTTTTCGTCGTTTAGGCTTGGGCAAGGTTATTGGTACCCGAACTTGGGGTGGTGAAATCTGGCTAAGTTCGAGCAATGTTCTAGTTGATTGGGGCATTGCCACTGCTGCTGAGTCTGGTGTGTATGGGCCGGAAAGAGAATGGCTAATTGAGGGACATGGGGTTGAACCCGATATTGTGGTTGACAATCTTCCCTATGAAACTTTTCAAGGCCGAGATGCCCAGTTAGAGCGAGCCATCGCCTTCTTAGAAGAGTTAATCAAAAAAGATCCGGTAGAAATTCCGCCTCATCCCCCTTACCCCGTTAAAAAATAAGAATTTCTAAGGCTAACTTAGCCGCCTTAGAGAGGTTAAAGCGGCTTTTTGTTTTGGGCTTTGGTCTGGTTAATCCCGGTCCTCGACCAAAGTGATGGCCCAATCGGGGTAAGGAGCGTGGGGCCCTTTTACTGAATGCCAAATTATTCGATTCAACACATCTTCTGGGCAAGCATCTACTCTTTTAAAGTTTAACTTAGCTGAAATTTGGGCATTCTTTCGGAGTAAGGAATTGCTAATTTGTTTGGGCTCGGGATTTAATTCATCGAGGGGAATGCGGTTGGGGACAGCCACAAATGGACGTAGATCAGGTTGGTCAGTGAAACAATCAAACATGGGCGTGGCGGTCGCATCAAATTGATTCATCGGGGGAATTCCGAGGATTTGTTCAATAGTGCGTAAGAGGCTAGTTGTGTTGTATTGAGTGTGGATAACTTGTCCTCGCTTAACGTAGGGACCGGCTAGGTAGGCGGTGGTGCGATAGCCACTTACATGGTCAAAGCCGTTTTGGGGATCGTCTTCGATGGCCATGATGAGCATGTCTGGCCAGAAGCGGCTGTGGCTTAAAGCTTCAATTATCTGGCCAAGGGCTAAATCGTTGTCTGCCACGGCCGCTCGGGGAGTAGGATAACCCGCTCTCGTGCCGCTTGTATGATCAACAGGCAAACAGATTAAGATCAAGGCGGGCATTTCTCCCTCGGCTTCCCATTTTTCTATCTGATTCTTGATGTAGCGGGCTCTCCAGACGTCAGGAACTTCCATGCTCCATCCGATATAGTCGGTAGGGGTAAAATCAGCAATCGAGGGTATCCCGGGCCGGGAACCGATGACTACTTCACCTTTTTCTTCGAGATACTCTTGCCAGCAATCTTTCCAGCTCGGCTGACCTTTCTTGGTGGGGTCTCGCCACTTGAGTTCGGGAATGGCAAATTCACCGAAATTCCAGATAGAGATGTCGTGGCGGCGGCAGTTATCCCAAATAAATCCGGTCGGAGCATAGGCCAGAGCATCAACGTCATCTTCTCCCATTCCATCGGGATAACTCCGGGGCCAACCAGCAAAGGATCGCTCTAGATAATCGGTCCCAAAAGCGGTTGTTGACCATTGGTGGCCGTCAGCACTCAGAATGCCACTGCAGTAAGTATTATCAAGCAAGACGAATTCGCGG
>DQZA01000298.1 GCA_011042035.1 Desulfobacteraceae bacterium | reverse complement strand
CTTATAGTTCTCAAGAACAGGGGGGTGCTGGATCCAGAAGTAATCGATGAGTACATCGCTAGAGATGGCTACATGGGTGCTGCAAAGGCACTTTTGGAGATGACCCCTGAGCAAGTTATTGAAGAGCTGAAAAAATCCGGATTACGTGGCAGGGGCGGGGCAGGATTTCCAACAGGGCTCAAGTGGGAGTTTGCCCGCAAGTCCCCTGGAGACGTAAAATACGTCCTTTGTAACGCTGATGAGGGAGACCCCGGCGCCTTTATGGATAGGAGTGTGTTGGAAGCCGACCCCCATGCTGTGCTAGAGGGGATGATAATAGCAGCCAAGGCGATTGGTGCTCATCAGGGCTACATTTACTGCCGTGCCGAATATCCCCTTGCGTTGAGAAGGTTGGATATTGCCATTAGGCAAGCCAGAGAATATGGATTGTTGGGTAAAGACATACTTGGGAGCGGATTCGACTTTGATCTCGAGGTGTACCAAGGTGCTGGAGCCTTTGTGTGCGGTGAGGAGACCGCCCTCATGCATTCTATAGAAGGCAAGCGTGGAATGCCCAGACCCAGACCACCATTTCCCGCCCAGCAAGGGCTGTGGAAAAAGCCAAGTGTGCTCAATAATGTGGAGACACTGGCCAATGTGGCTCAGATAATTCTTAAAGGTGGGGATTGGTATGCCTCAATAGGTACTGAAGGAAGCAAAGGGACCAAAGTATTCGCCCTGAGCGGAAGGGTGGCAAACATAGGCCTGGTGGAAGTGCCTATGGGGACCACCCTGAAAGAAATTATTTATGAGATAGGCGGAGGTATACCTAATAACCGCAAATTCAAGGCTGTTCAATTGGGTGGTCCTTCAGGGGGATGCGTACCTGCCCAGCATCTGGACACACCTACTGATTATGAGGCCATCGCAAAAGTGGGAGCCATTATGGGTTCCGGTGGCATGATAGTAATGGACGAGACCACCTGCATGGTGGACATGGCACGCTTTTTCCTTGACTTTATTCAAGATGAGTCCTGCGGAAAGTGTACTCCCTGCCGGGAGGGTACCAGGAGGATGCTGGAGATTCTGGATAAGATCACCCAGGGAAAAGGGGAGATGAAAGACCTCACAGAGCTGGAGACGCTGGCTGCCTTTGTGAAGGATTCTGCCCTTTGCGGCCTGGGCCAGACAGCACCCAATCCGGTGCTTTCCACATTGAGGTATTTCCGCCATGAGTATGAGGACCACATTCTTGAGAAGCGCTGTGAGGCGGGTGTTTGTGCGGATTTGGTAAAGGCAAAGTGTATTAATACCTGTCCCATTGACCAGGAGGTTCCAGGGTATCTGTCTCTAGTGGCAGAGGGTCGCTACGAAGATGCCATTACACTGATATACAAGGATAATCCGCTGCCAGGTATTTGCGGGAGAGCCTGCGCGCACCCGTGTATGAATTTTTGCCTGAGGGGCCAGACGGACGAGGCTTTGGCCATACCGAAAATAAAGAGATTTGTTTCGGACATGGCCAAGAAATTGGGCCTCAAGCCCAAGTTGCCACGGTCTGAACCCAAAGATCAAAGGGTAGCCATTGTTGGGGGAGGTCCCGGGGGACTTACTGCTGCCTTTTACCTGGCGCTTATGGGCTACAAGTGCACCATTTTTGAAGAGCTTCCAAAACTAGGCGGGATGCTCCGCTATGGGATTCCAGCATTCCGACTGCCCAGGGAGGTGATCGATGATGAGATCGATTTTATCTTGCACCTGGGAGTAGAGGCGCGAACCGGGGTTAGGGTGGGCAAGGAGATCAGCTTTGAGCAACTCCAGGAAGAATATGACGCGGTGTTCGTTGCCGTAGGAGCCCATCGAAGTCTTTCTCTCAGGATAGAGGGAGAGGATCTTCCTGGTGTGCTCAAGGGCGCAGAATTTTTGCGACAAGTTGAGCTGGGCCAAGCCCCTGAAGTGGGCAAGAAAGTCGCGGTAATCGGTGGAGGTAATGTGGCCATTGATGTTGCCCGTACTGCAAAACGGCTGGGGGCGGAAGAGGTCACAATCCTTTACAGAAGGGAAAGAAAGGACATGCCTGCCTATGAGGAAGAAATAGAAGAGGCACTTGAGGAAGGGATAGAGCTGAAGGTCCTTGTGGCTCCAAAGGCAATTCGACAGGAAAATGGCCGTTTTCTACTGGATATGGCGGAATGTGAGCTTGGCGAGTTCGATGAAAGCGGTAGGCGCAGACCTATTCCCAAAGAGGGAAGTCTGATCACAGAGCCCTATGACACCATATTCTCCGCTATTGGCCAAGCCCCTGATTTGACATTTGGGGATGGTTTAAAGGTGGACAGAGGGACCATTGTTGTTGAAAGACGAACTTTTGCCACCAACCTGCCAGGAGTATTCGCCGGTGGAGATGCTGTGACCGGGCCGGCCAGGATAGTGGATGCCATGGCCGCGGGGAAACGGGCTTCCCGTGAGATAGACCGCTACCTCGCTCAATTAAGAGGAGGCGCTCCAACGGAGCTGGTGTTCCCTGAAGTGAATGTGACACAGGCCGTTCCAGAGGAAATAATCAAACAGCCAAGGGCAAGAATGCCCATGGTTGATCCAAAGGAAAGGGTGAAAAACTTTGTTGAGATAGAACTGGGGTATGATGAGGAAACAGCGAGGAAGGAATGCAGTAGATGTCTGAGGTGTGATGTAAAACTCTAGCAATTCTTCGCTTCGTGCAATTATGGGTGGAGTTTTACGCGCCTCTTCGATAGCATGCCCTTCGAAGAGGCGCTTTGTTTAAAAATGTGTTGGCTACCAAGATATCCGGTTTGCCATGGTGAGATATGAAAAACTATGATTACAGTATTGAAGAAATTGAAAACATCCTTTTCCACCTGAATTATCGGTGGAAGCTTCATTCCCTTTGTTTTTGGAAGGGGGGGCCGAGTCCTTTTTCTTCAGAAACCCTTTATGAGGGCTTCGAGGATTTTTTGAGTTTAAGAACGTATAGGTCTTTAGTTAATCTCTTGGCGGATGAAGCAGGGGAGCGTAAGCTCTATTTTAATTTCATTGAGCACTTCTTACAAAGGGAAGTGATGCCATATGAGGCGGAGCTGAGAACCTGGATGAAAGGTGCTGCGGCCTATGTGAAAGGGCAGAAGATATATTTCCG
>DQZA01000171.1 GCA_011042035.1 Desulfobacteraceae bacterium | reverse complement strand
GCGTCCACACAGATGGCCGTCTTTCCAATCTGTCGGTCGCCAATAATAAGCTCGCGCTGCCCCCTGCCCACCGGCGTCATGGCATCGACCGCCTTCAAACCGGTATAACACGGCTCGTGAACGCCCTTCCTGTCAATCACGCCCGGGGCCTTCACCTCAATTCGGCTGAACTCTTTTGCGTCGATTGGACCCTTGCCGTCTACCGGAGCACCAAGTGCGTCGACAACGCGTCCAAGCATCGGCTCACCCACAGGCACCTCTGCGATTCTGGCCGTCCTCTTGACCAAGTCACCCTCCTTGATCTCCTTGACTTCACCCATAACGGCGACACCGACATTGTCCTCTTCGAGGTTCAGGGCAATTCCCATAATGCCGCCAGGAAACTCCAGAAGCTCCATGGCCATGCAGTTGCGTACGCCATAGACACGGGCAACATTGTCACCGACTGACAGAACCGTACCTGTCTCGGCCAAATCGATTGTCTTTTCATAATCCTGAATCTGCTTCTTTATGATGTCACTGATTTCTTGCGCTTTTATCTGTGCCATTATCCCAGCTCACCCCTTCCTATGGATTCTCTGATACTTTGTAGCTGGCTCCTGATACTGCCGTCCAGAACCATATCGCCTATATGGGCCACTACACCGCCAATTATGGCGGGATCTTCCTCTATTTGTAAAGTAACCTGCTTACCGGTAACCTTTGCCAGAACTTCTGAAAATTGGTCCCGTAGATCTTCAGGCAAAGGAACTGCGGAGCGGACTACCGCCCTCACCACACCGGTCTCTTCATCCATGAACTGCTGAAAACAGCTCACAATCATCCTCAAATAATGTATTCTGCCACGCTCAACTAAAAGCCGCAGGAGAATAGCAAGGGCATCTTCCACTCCGGATGCCTTGATAATCTCCTCCAGCACTGCCTGTTTAATATCAACCGGAAATACCGGACTGGCAAGGGCGGCCTCTACATCAGGGCTTCCTTCCAAAAAGGCATCTATCTCTTTCAGTGCCTCGCTATAAGCCTCAAGCTTTCCATCCTCTTTGGCAACGGCAAAGAGGGCCTTAGCATACCTTTTAGCAATGACTGTATTGGTCAATTTTTCTGTACCACCCTTTCAAGATATTCACTGATGAGACGATGATGATCCTCCTCATTCAGGTTCTTGCGAATCAGGTCCTCCGCCATCTTGACGGCCATATCAGCCACTTCGGACTGCAGCTCTGTCTTTGCCTTGGCAAGCTCCTGCTGCACATAAAATTCTGCCTGGGCCTTTATGCGCTCTGCAGCTTCGTGGGCCTGGGTTATAATCTTTTCTTTCTCTGACTCTCCTTGCTCAATAAAGGTTTTCAGTATGCGCTCCGCCTGCTCATCCATATTGGAAAGCTTGGCCTCATGTTCTGCATACTTGCGCTCTGCGTCGGCCCGTTTGGCCTCCAGATCTTCAAAAGCCGCCCTTATCGATTCGGTTCTACCTTTAAGGGCCCCTGCAATTGGCTTGCGCAAAAATTTCACAAGAATAAAGGCAAGAATGGCAAAGTTAAGGCAGTGCCAGATAAAATTCATTACCTGATCATGAGTCAGCCCATGATGTTCTCCATGGCCTTCTCCATGGGCGGCAGCCTCATGGCCCTCTTCATGAACCGCGGCCACCTCTTCGCCGTGGGATACAGTTTCGTCGGCCCCGCCTGTTACAGTATCATAGACCGATTCCGCACCGGAAGTATCGTGCTGTAATCCCTCATCTGCGGCCCCTACAAAACCTCCCGTGGATATCAAGAGGACTACAAAGGAAAAAGCCACGGCCAGAAGCCAAGTGCCAGCCCAATCCTTCCTCGTAAATTTCATTTATATAGCCCTCCCGAGAATCTTCTGCGAAATATCCATAGCAAAGGCCTCGACTTTTGCCTTGAGGTCCTTTCTTGCCGCGTCAATCTCTGATGTAAGTTCCGCCATCAACTCCTGCTTTTTTGCATCAGCTTCCTTACTGCTTGCAGCGGATATTTTATGCTCTTCCTCCCTGGCCTCCTGCTTCAACTTCTCCAGTGCCCCTTGTCCTGATCCGCGAGCTTCGGCCAGCTTCGCATCAAAATCTTTAACAAGCTGTTCGGCATTGCGCTCGTACTTATCTACATCGCTCTGAATGGACGCCATCCGAGACGCCCGCTCTGCAAGCAATTTGCGAATAGGCTTATAGAGCATGCCGTTAAGGATAACCAACAGGATCAAATAACCGATTAGTTCTGCAAATAATGAATAATCAAGATCAATCATTTTTTGTTTCCTTCCCCCCGAAGGCCTAACATCTAATAAAAATGGGAGGTTAGACCGAATGAACCCCCATTCATAATTTTCTTCAGAATGCTTTTACATTATTTAAATAATCCTGTCAACGCCTTTTACAAATCAAATACCCCTTTTCTCTCCCCAAAGGATTTTATGCAACTGGATCTGGAACCTCACGGAAAGCCTGTCTGCTACAATCCATTCAGCCAGCTGAAAAGGCGCCAGCCTTCCCCAGGCGGGAGAAAAAAGAACCTCTGTATAATAAAAGAGGCAAAGTCTTATAACCTCTTCCCTTGCCCACTCATAATCCTCCCTGTCCGTTATTACAAATTTGAGCTGATCCCCTTGATTCAGCCAGCCAAGATTCTCTTCAAGAAAAAATTCTTCCATGGCGCTCCCAGGGGTCTTTCGATCAACTATTTTGATTACCTCTCTAGGTACATTACGAAGGTCCAGACTACCGTTGGTCTCCAGAAGTACCCTGGCGCCTTCACTCAGCAAAGCCTCAATCAATGTATGAGTTCCTGGCTGCAAGAGGGGTTCTCCTCCGGTAACCTGTACAAGACCGACCCCAGTCCGTCTCCATTCATTAATAAGACCCTCTATATCCCTATTGTCTACCTTATTATAGGCATATTGTGTGTCACAATAGGTACACCTGAGATTACATCCTGACAGACGAATAAAAAAACAGGGCCATCCGGCCCATACACCTTCTCCCTGAAGGCTCACAAAGGTCTCACAAACTGAGAGTGACTTGTAGGATCGTTGATTGTTGATTTGTTCTTCTCAATTTAGTTTAGGAACAATTACCGCTTAAGATTAGTTCCTTTTTTATTAAAAATTCAGAATTCAGAATT
>DQZA01000271.1 GCA_011042035.1 Desulfobacteraceae bacterium | reverse complement strand
CGGGAGAACATTTCAAAGGGGACCGAGCTTGGGAAACAGGCAAAGGAGTACATTGACAGGGGAGAGCTTGTTCCTGATTCTATCACCATCCCTATGGTTTTGAACAGATTGAAGCAGGATGACTGCAACAATGGCTGGCTTCTGGATGGATTTCCCCGTAATTTGACCCAGGCCCAAGAGCTGGACAAGGCCCTGAAGGCTGAACATATGGACGTGGATATTGTGGTTGAGATTGTGTTGGATAGGGAGATTGCCAAGAAAAGAATCATGGGCCGTCGCCTGTGCGTCAACGACAACAATCACCCGAACAATATTTATATAGACGCCATAAAACCGAATGGTGACAAATGCAGAATATGCGGCGGCGAGCTCAAGACCCGCTCCGATGACCAGGACGAAGAGGCCATTGATCAGAGACATAATATCTATTATGATACCACAACAGGCACAATGGCTGCCATCAATTATTACAAGGAACTGTCGAAACAATCAGGTGGCAAACCAAAGATTGTTGAGGTGGATGGCCGGCCAAGTGTGCAAGAGGTGACCCAGGAGTTATTGAGTAAACTCGGGTGAGTAAGGAGGAATACGGGTGGGTGACGTATATAGCAAGCTCGCCAAGCACATGGAAAAGCTGGTAATGGGCTACCCATATACCGACGAGGTACTGGACCTGCTGAAGGAGATGTTTTCCCCTCAAGAGGCAGAGGTAGCCCTTGCCATACCCAATGACCTACCACCGTTGCAGGTCTGCGACGCAGACGCAATAGCAAGGCGTTGCTCGCTTCCCGAGGAGACTGTCAGGGAAACCCTTGAGTCCCTGGCAATGCGGAACCTAATATATACGGGTACCACTGAGGTTGGCAGACCCGGATATGCCTTGCTCCAGGTGGGCTATGGCATGCCGCAGGCCTTTTTCTGGAAGGGGGTTCAAGAAGATGAGTATGCCAAGAAAATGGCGAGACTTGTGCTGAAATACTTTACCGTGCCCACCACTAGAGAGGTGTACCGAGGTGTCAATACCAAGACATACAAGTATGCACCGGCCTCTCTCACAGTAGATGTTCCAATGCAGGGTGTTTACCCCACGAAAAGATGGAAGGGCTGCTACAGGGAGTAACAAAGGTGGCTGTTGCCCATTACCCCTGCCGTGTAGTCGGCCACTATTTCCCCGTTGCCATGGAAGAAAAGGATATTTGGGGTATCTTGGTTAGCCTGATGAAAACGCGCGCCAATCCTAACACCATCCTCCACCGGTATCATCAAGTCCTTTGAGTTTTTGGGGGGTGATCCCCATTCGGGCCTGGGGTGAAACAGGAACATGAGCACTTCTGGCTGGTCCAGGTCGGAGTAATCTATACTAGAGAGATCAATCATGTAGGCTTCTTTTATAACACTAATTCCGGGCCATAATAAGTCCATCGGACCTAAATTGCCACCTTTTTCTCAGCTATCTACGCTTTAAAGAGGATTTACTCTTTTCCCTCAACTCCTCCCCGTTTATCAAAAGCTTAAAGCTACATCCGCTTTCTTAAAGGGGGACAGAGGGGGATTTAATACCTCCTGTATGGCGATGCCCAGCCATGGGTAAAAGTTGATTGATTCAATATTTGTGATAAAGTGGGGTCCCTGTGGGGGTATGGAAAAGGATAGCAGGGAATTATTCTGTTACGAGGTCTACGGAATAGGAGGAAAGAAAATGAAGATTAGGCGGTTTTTGGGCTGAGGTTATGGGACGGGAAAAACTGTTTGCGCTTTGCATAGAAGACAGGGATTGTGACGACTTGGTGAAGAGGAAGATATACCAGGCAATCCTTCGCAACTCCATTCATAAATTCCATTTGAATAATTGAAGGCAACGGAGCTTAAGGCGAGAGATCAAAAGTTGACAAATTGACAGAGACGCGAGAGCATTAGTCAAATATACGCAGGCGCGGGAATGACGAAAATCGGCGCTTTCTAACTTTTTACGATTTCATCAAAATTAACGAATAAAACCTAATGCAGCAGGGCCTCATAACCCGGTAATACATCAACAGATCGAGCCAGGAGCTGACCATGATCATGAGACAAAGTTCCAGGTTGACCTCCGTTCTGGACGCAATGGAGGACGGAATCTATATCATAGACCAGGATTTTTTTATAGAGTTTATGAATTCCAAGATGATACAGGATTTTGGAGACGGTACAGGCAAGAAGTGCTACGCAGTAATTCAGGGCAGAGACACCGTATGCCCATGGTGCAGGGCCAACGAGGTATTCGGAGGAAATACGGTTCGATGGGAGAATCGCATAACCAACACAGACAGGGTCTATGACCTAATTGAATTGCCTCTAAACAATGCAGACGGCAGTGTTTCCAAGCTCACCATTTGCCGTGATATTACCATGCGAATGAAGCGCGAGGCCAGGATAAGGGCCTCTGAGGAGGACTACCAGAGGCTCTTTGAACATGTCAAATGCGGTGTTTACGTAAGCAGTAAGGAAGGTAAGTTTCTCAATGCCAATCAGGCCCTGCTTGATATGCTTGGTTATAGCAGCAAGGAAGAGTTCTTGAGCATAGACATCAGGCATGATCTATACCTGCGACCAGAAGATCGGGATATGTTCCAGGAAATGATCGAGAAAAGGGGCTACGTGAGAGACTATGAGGTATACTTCAAGCGAAAGGACACTAGCTCCATTCCAGTGGTACTCACAAGCCATGTAAGATACGGTGAGGATGGGAAGGTGCTGGGATATGAAGGCATCATAGTTGATCAGTCTGAGAGAAAGCGCATGGAGAGAAGTCTGAGGGAGGCCCATGACTTTCTCGACAAGATAATACGTAGCTCTCCCAACGCAATCATTGCAACTGATATGGAGGGGAATATTATCCTTTGGAACAGAGCGGCTGAGGAACTGCTCGGGTACAAGGCAGAAGAAGTTATCGGAAAGATGAATATCGAGAAGATATATCCCGAGGGGATGGCGCGGAAGGTCATGCACATGATGAGAAGCGAGGGCTACGGAGGCGTGGGACGGCTTAGGTCATATCCCATGGTCCACATACGCCAGGATGGAAAAATTATAGAGGGAAATCTATCAGCGGCAATAATCTACAATGCCGAAGGCAAGGAAATGGCGTCGGTGGGCATATTTGTTGACCTAACTGAGCGACT
>DQZA01000152.1 GCA_011042035.1 Desulfobacteraceae bacterium | reverse complement strand
GGTGCTGCAGCCCTGTAGACTTTGCGAGTAGAACGGTAGTTGGCCCGCTCTATTTCGAGGGCCCTCAGCTTGTCCTTTCCCTCTTTGAGTGCTGCTGCGGCCTCTTCGAAAGATACCTTCTTGAAGGAAACTTTTTCGCCAGGGAGCCGCTGGGCCAAAAGTGCAATGTGAGGGGTGGTTATGACCGCTATCTTGGTGTATCCACCGGTAGTCTGGCGGTCTGCCAACATGGCCACGGGCTTTTTGCTTCCTGGAACCTGTATGGCTCCTAGTGGAATGGCGTCTGAAATTATATCAGCCCCTGATTTGTGCTCTATCTCTGGACCGTCCAGTCGGTATCCCATGCGGTCTGCCTCGTTGGTTATGGTGTATTCGGAGCTTAAGAAGGTCTCTATACCCTCAGATGTGAAGTAGTCATCCTGTGGCCCCAATATGACGTTGATAGGCATGTTTTGCCCATACGGTGGGATTATCCACGATGGGCAACTGAAACCTTCGCACAGCTGCCATAATGTTGGCAATGGCCCTGTAAGGAGGGTGTCCTGTTTCTGAATAGCCCGCCCCTCCAATCCTCCAATGTGGGCCCTAAGGTAAGTGGAACGGCTTCCCATAACAACGGGGACATCTATTCCGCCAGATACACATAGGTAGGCACGGCATCCCGGTCCTGTAGGGCCTCCTATAGAGATTTTGTCCCCGGCCTTTACACGGATGGCGGTCCAAGTAGGGGCTTTTTCTTTGTTTATCCGCATATCCAAAGAGGCGCCGGCGAGGCATACGACGCCTTCTCCCTCTGAAACCTGAAGAGTTGGCCCCATGACGGTGATCTCTAATGCCGCTGCGTTAGGGTCGTTGCCAACGATTATGTTCCCCACCTGGAGAGCAAAGCTGTCCATCGCCCCTGCGACAGGCATGCCTATTCCCTGAAAGCCCCATCTCCCAAGGTCCTGCACAGTTGTTAAAAGCCCACCAGAAATTACTTCAAGTCTCATTGGGCGTCACCCTCTTTCTCGAGGATTTCAGGCGGGTAAGTTCCTTTAGCGACTTCGGAAGAAATGGCCTGGTATTCTTCGAAAGATATGGGTTTGAAGCGCACCCAGTAGCCGGCTTCTATGAGTGTAGGGTTTTCTGATGTAGGGTCGAACATCTTGAGTGGAGTGCGACCTATAAGCTGCCATCCTCCAGGGCTGTCGATGGGATATATGCCCGTTTGCTTGCCAGCGATGCCTACGCTTCCCGCTGGTATGAGGGTTCTGGGAGTCTCAAGCCTTGGTGTAGCTATCCTCTCGTCCATGCCTCCGAGGTACGAAAAGCCAGGGGTAAAGCCCAGCATATAGCAGTAGTAATCTGGTCTTGTGTGGATTTCAATTACTTCTTCCACGGTCAAATTGTTATGCTTTGCCACATTTTCTATATCAGGGCCTAATTCTCCGCCGTAGCAAACAGGTATGACAAGTAGTTTGCCTCCAAGGGCCGCCTTTTCGATGCTTGTTTCAGATAGGGCGGTTAATGTTTCCTTGAGCTTGTCTAGGGGGATTTCAAGAGGATCAAAGTATATGGCCAAAGAGCGGTATGTAGGTATGAGCTCCTTTATCCCTCGTATGTTTTTATCTTTGAGTGATCGGCAAAGGTTTTGAACCTGGCCGTTGATTTCCAAGGAAATGGTTGAGCCGAATTCTACGACAATGCAGCTGTCGCCGGCGTTCAGAATCCTGGGGTAGGTCGATTCTTCCAACAGGTTCACCTCCATGGGTTGTGCTTGCATAATAAAAATACACCTTTAAATCAGCTTAAACAATAAAAAGCTTCCGGGCCTTGACGGCCGCGGAAGCGAAGAGCAAATCCAGCTTATTTGAACAGAGTAAATATTCTTCCGAGGGACATGAAGCCCATCCACATGGTGAAGGCTGCCATTACATATCCGATGATGGACATCCACAGAGGATGCTTGTAGCTGCCGATAATGTCCTTCCTATGAGCTGCCAAAAGGACTGAGACCAAGGCAAGGGGGAGAATTAACCCATTGATTGAGCCGGCGAAGATCAAGAGGGCGACAGGTTTTCCTACGGTGGCGAATATGGCTGTGGAGAAGATGATGAATCCTATCATCCATGCGCGAAGCTTGTCGTTAACGGATTTGAAGAGGGTCTTGAGGAACGAGATAGATGTATAAGAAGCGCCGATGACCGAGGTTATTCCAGCGGACCAGAGGATGACGCCAAATATCTTGTAACCCAAATTGCCTGCGCCGAGACGGAATGCCGATGCAGGAGGATTGCTTGGGTCCAGTTTGTGCCCCATAAGTACGACGCCCAAAATGGCCAAGAAAAGGAGGAAGCGCATAATGCCGGTGATACCTATGGCGTTTATGGCGCCCTTGCTTATGGAAGGGAGGTTTTCCTCTCCGGTGATGCCAGCGTCAATTATCCTGTGGGCTCCGGCGAAGGAGATATAACCGCCGACAGTACCGCCTACAAGCGTAAGGACTATCATCCAGTCAATGGTAGAAGGCAATACGGATTCTTTGAGGGCCAACCCAATGGGAGGCTGGGTCTTAAATACCATGAAAAGAACCATGCCTATCATTACAAATCCCAGGACCTGTGCGAATTTGTCCATAGCCTTCCCGAGCTCTTTTCTCAAGAAAAGGAAAATAGCTATAGCTGCGCTGATTATTGCACCGATTGGCATGGATATCCCCGTGAGGACGTTAAGGCCCATGGCAGCTCCAGCGATGTTCCCTATATTGAAGACCAAACCGCCTAGCGCCACGGCGAAGGCTATGAAATATCCTAATCCAGGCAAAACCTTATTGGCCACGTCCTGGGCCCTCATGTTGGATACTGCAAGAATACGCCAGATATTAAGCTGCACCACGATGTCGATCAGGATAGAGCTCAAGATGGCGAAAGCGAACGCAGCTTTCAGTTTCTCGGTGAAAACTGCTGTTTGAGTGAGGAAGCCTGGCCCGATGGCAGAAGTAGCCATGAGAAAGGCCGCCCCAAGAAGAATGGACAAGGTGTTTTTTCTCGTTCTTTCCTTTTCCGCCGCAATTCCCAACCCTGCCTTTGCTTCAGTTGCTACCTTTGGTTCTGACACGAAAACCGCCTACAAAAAATTATTAAGTCTAACCTTTATATATGAAACAAAGTTGCCAAAATTGACATCGTGGATGAAAAAT
>DQZA01000154.1 GCA_011042035.1 Desulfobacteraceae bacterium | reverse complement strand
CCATCGAAATCTCCTTACTTTGAGTAGCTGGCACTCTCATTGTAGGAGATTTCTCTATTTCTCGACACTAATCACTGGCATAGCCATTGTTCTTACCACTGGCATGCCAGTGGCTTATTCCTTCGGGTTAGCTTAACGAGAAGCGAATTTGGGGAGGTACTTTTGCTTGTGCCCCCAATGTATATCCGGCGGAGAAGATTCCCGAAATTCATTGCCGCGTTAATATCCCCTTTATCACAAAACACGCTGGCACCAGAAGATCTCCGGATAGTAAGGATCAAACAAAAGTCATACTGGAAAGGCAAGTTCACCTAGCGCCATTCGCACAAGCTGGGTGATAAAGATGGGCTTCAAACCATTGTCGCTTGCAGGTTTAGCCAAAGCACCCATACAAAGAGGACACAAAAAGACCATTGCATCCGCACCAGCCTCAATACCATCTCGGATATTAGCTTCCATCATCGGCTTTATTCTATCAGGATATATTCTGGAAAAAAGTCCCCCACAACACTGGGCTGATTCTCGGTCATATTTTCTCTCAACCCTTTCCACACCAATGAGTTCAAACAATTCATCAAGGACCGGTTCTATCTCTGTGGAATACCTAGAGGCGCACGGACGCTGATAGGCTATTTTGCGGCCAAGTGGTCTTACATTGCCGCGATGTTCTTGAACATATTCCTTCATATATTCAACTATGTGAATAGCCTTAAAAGGCAATTCAATCCCATACTCTGGCATTTTTGATATCATCGCATGACAGTCGGCATGAAGCAATACCACTTCCTTAGATCCAATCGAGGCAAGTGCGTCAACAAAACGCTTGGCGTTTGCCTTTAAAGGACTATCCATGCCAATGTGCACATAACCCAAATAGCAAAAGTAGTCTCCTCCCTTGGCTATTGTCATGTTATCAAACATCTGCCCGCCTATTGCATCCTTTGGCAAAAAAGGATCCATCACGCATAGGGAAAGGGCTGGCTTAGAGTCATCACCCCTTTCCAAACTGGAAGGCACCTCTACGCCAGCATCCATAAATCTCTTGACCTTATCCGGTATAGGAAGGGAGCCATATACCTCTTGAAAATGGTTAATCAGATCAAAGGGATTAGCACCAGTAGGGCAATATTCATTGCAAGCACAGCATGTCACGCACTCACTTAAAATCTCTGCGGGCTTGCCCTCCATTAGTTCTTCGATCTGCTGAATCGCTTTTTCCCTGTCATAGTTCACGTACAAGCATTTTACCAAACAGTCTCCGCAAAGATTGCACTTTTCCTTATTCCACATTTTTTATCGTTCGCCTCCTATGCTAGATTTCTGCAGTTAAGTGAATAAATCCCTTTCTCGCCCTCCTCTATTCTACACTAATTTATCTCAAAGCGAGTATCCAATAATTATAGAGAGAAAGGGAATCAGACCTTTCTCCTTTCTCATCAACAGGGCTAACATTGAAGTGCCTAGCGATCCGCTCTGCCACAAGTTCAATTATTATTTTGAGCGCATCTTACGGGTCCTTCTGCTCACAGAAAATGACCCTGTACCAGGCGGCATTATCGTTGATACATCTACCCTCAGCGCAGTACTTTATTTTGGGGCAGGCATTGGCATAATAAGAACAGCAATACTGTTCCTTTATATGCGGGCTAAGGGAAAAGAGATTCCTGTCCCACGCTTTTTAAGAAGCTCTCCCTCCGCTCCTTACTCCATTGCGAGCAATACGCTGGTTTTCCTTTCATAACCCTTTGCATGCACAGCGAACATGTGGGCTCACATGCAACTATAGGCTCTTTGATCTCACCTCTTGCCTTCTTTGGCCACAAGGGATCAGCAAAAAGCACCCTCGCAAGACCTATCAAGTCTGCCTCACCTTTTTCAATGATATTTGACGCAAACTCCCGACTCTGGATCCTTCCCGCGGCAATCACAGGTGTCCCGGGCACAGCCGCCTTAACCTCATGGGCGAACTTTACCATGTAACCTTGCTCTCTTTCCATTTCTTTATACTCAGGTAAATAAAAGGAATCATACGTGCCGACCATTACTGATAGGTAGGCTACCCCCCTCTTAGCAAGCTCGCTCGCATAAACTCTGGTTTCTTCAAGCTGAAGGCCATCAGGTAACATCTCATCAGCAAGAAACCGGTATCCAACCGGAAAATCTTGGCCAACAGCATCCATAACCGCCTCCACCACCCTCAATGGAAACCTCATGCGATTAGCTAAATCTCCTCCATACTCGTCGGTACGGTGGTTGGTCCGGGGCGAAAGAAATTGTACGAGTAGGTATCCTGTCCCCCCATGAATTTCTACACCATCGAAGCCGGCTTCCTTGATCCTCTTTGCAGCCTTTGCATAGGAATCAATCACACCCTCTATCTCATCCCGGGTAAGCTCTCTTGGAACCACTTCTCCCGTTCTAACAGACGAAGGCGCTACCATCTTGGTGCCATAGGCGTATCTTCCCGTATGGTTGATCTGTGCGAATGCCAGCGCCCCATTTTCCCTTATAGCTTTACTCAGTCCCGATAGGCCCTCTACGAATCTATCATCATCGGCCCTTAACATGAACGGCGAGCCCGTTCCGAGAATATCAACGGCTATGTTCTCAACAACCACCATAGCCACACCTGATGAAGCCATTTCCTGGTAATGATCAATCAACAATGGGCTTGGAGTCCCGTCCG
This sequence comes from Desulfobacteraceae bacterium, assembly GCA_011042035.1. Lineage (GTDB taxonomy): Bacteria > Desulfobacterota > DSM-4660 > Desulfatiglandales > Desulfatiglandaceae > B111-G9. The sequence goes on along the minus strand of DQZA01000154.1, from coordinate 499 downwards.
GGTTTGCATAGCCCAGGAACAGGGGCGCCATGGTAATACGGTTCTTTATCCTAAGTCCCTTGATTGTGAAGGGTTCGAATAACATCATATTAGCCTCCTTTAGCTCAAAGTTACTCCTTGCTGCCCCTTTGGGTGTGCCTTTCCTTGTGGCCCCTTATTTTCCTCTTACTACAATTACGGGCAGATACCAACGTTTCTAACTTCTAACAGGCATCGCCACTGTTTACCTACCTATAAAAGATTACCCCCAACAATGTCAAACAGCAACTTGAAATGAGTAATTTAAATAGCAATTTTAGTTTTGTGCCACATTTGTAGATATGCCTTTGATCAATTGAGCTTGATCAAATAATAAGGGGGGACGAAATTGTTCTAAAGTCACTTCCCCCCTGGCCGTCTCCACCTGGGTCTGGGCCCTATGAAGGTCCAGTTCATTTGCAAGCCCGGTTTCATATTGCTTTTTTATCAGGTTGTACATCTCCTGCTGGTTCCTTAGTGT
>DQZA01000242.1 GCA_011042035.1 Desulfobacteraceae bacterium | reverse complement strand
TGTTCAAGGAAGGTAAATACGAGAAGTCAATCGGGACTTTTAGAGACTTCCTCAAGAAGTACCCTACCTCTGATCTAGCAGACAATGCCCAGTTCTGGATAGGCCAAAGCTACATGGAAATGAAGCAATATGAAAAGGCCATATTGGCCTTCCAGGATGTAATCAAGAAGTATCCCGATGGAAACAAGGTGCCTAATGCCATGTTGAAGCAAGCGCTGGCATTTTACGAGATAAAAGATAAGGTCAGTGCCAGGCTGATATTAAAGAAGATTATCAGGAAATATCCCAATTCAGAGGAGGCTAAGATAGCCAAAGCCAAGCTAAAAACAATAAAGTAAGCCTAACGAAAAAGTACGCTTTTGCCCAGCGATGACATTATGTCTCTTCTGCTGATAACCCCCAGCAGGGTTCTCGAGTCTCTACCATCGGTTACGGGTAACATTGCATAGTCACCCGTACTAATGGTTTTCAATGCTGTTAGTAGGGTGTCATTCTCTGTGACTGTAACCACATTCTTGGTTGCAATATCTTTTGCCTTAGTTTCTGGGGAAAAATCCCTTTGCATGGCGCTGACCACGTCAGACAAAGATATGATCCCGATAAGCTGTCCCGTGGAATTAACAACAGGAAAGATGTTGAATTTTTTTTCAAATATAAAATTTTTCAGGTCTTCCAAAGACATATCTTCTGATACTGTTTCAACATTGGTATTCATGGCATTTTTGACCAGCAGTGTCTGGAGATGAGCCAATTCACTGAGTGGTCTTCTCTGTTCTTCGGCCACCATACCAGCCTTTATCTCCTTGATCCGCTCATTGTAAGCCTGGATTACCTCTCTTCTATCAAGCATGCCCAACAACTGATGCGGATTATCCTCTTTTACAACAGGGATTTGATTCAGATTCCTGATAGTGAATTTCCTAAGGGCTTCATTAAGATCATCAGAGGGTTTCAAGTAAATGATATCTGAGTTTGCAATGTCCTTCATCAAGACAAGATTTCCTATTTCCTCGTCAAAAAGAATACTTCGAACATCATTTATTGAGAAGATGCCCGTGAAGTTGCCGTCGCGATCCACTACCGGGAAATATTGCTGTTCTCCTGATGCGAATATTTCCCGGAATTGGTTAAAGGTCATCTCCTCGGGGATAAGCTGCACGCGTTTCAAGTGAGCAAGTAAGTCATTGACCTTCATGGCGGCCAGGACATCAACAAAGAACTCGCCTCTATGGGCATGAGAAGCGACCCTGTTTTGCACCTGTTTGATGTAGATAGTCCACCTTCGTGACACGAGGTAAGCGAGACTGCATACAAACATACTGGGAAGCAACAGGTGGTAAGAATTGGTCATTTCACTTACAAAGATTATGGTGCTGATGGGAGCATTAGATACTGCCGCAAAGAACCCAGCCATGCCTACCACCACAAAGGCGCCAGGATGGGTGACAATATTGGGGAGCAAGTAATTAAATACCCTACCCACTGCTCCTCCTAGAGCCCCCCCAATTACCACTGATGGTCCAAAAACTCCGCCACTGCCGCCAGAGCCTATGGAAAAGGAGGTGGTGAAAATCTTTCCCAAGGCAAGCCCCAACAGGAATAAGGTAGGAAGTTGATTGTCCAGGGCCATTTGGGCATACCCATAACCAAAGGCTAGGGTCTGCGGAAGGAAGAAGCCTATTATGCCCGTAATTAGCCCCCCTATTGCGGGCTTGATGTGATTAGGGATCGGTATCTTCTTAAAGAGGCCATGTATCCCATAGAAAGATTTAACGTAAAGGATTCCAGCGCCTACCAGCACAAAGGACAGAACAGTATATGGCCCCAGTTCCAAAGGATTTTGGAATACAAAGTCTTGTGAGTTAAACAACGATCCCCAGCCGAAAAACAAACAGAAGACACAATAGGCCACCACCGAAGAAATACCTGCGGGGATTATTACCTCAGCCTCAAATTCTGGGTCTTTGTAGAGAACCTCTGCGGCAAACAACGCTCCGGCAAGTGGCGCGCGAAATATACTCCCGATGCCTGCGCCCATACCTGCCGCAAGCATTATTCTTCTTTCCCTCTCGGGAGAATTCATCACAGTGGCCAGGAAGGAACCAAACCCTGCGCCAATCTGTGCGATAGGGCCTTCTCTGCCGCCTGATCCGCCTGAGGTTATGGTAAGGGCCGAGGCAATGGTTTTTATGATGGGAATTCTTGCTCGAACAAATCCCCCTTTATTGTGATATGCGTCTATTGCAGCATCGGTGCCGTGGCCTTCTGCCTCAGGAGCAAAGGTGTATACAAGCCATCCGCTAAAGACGCCACCAATTGCCGGTAAAAAAAGCAGCAGCCATCTATTAAATGGGGTTGAGGTGGGAGGCAAAAGATGCCCCTCACCTGCAGGTGACGGTGGCCTGTAACCGGCCAAGTAGTCCATGAAAAAGTGAAAACCAACCTGACATAGATAATGGAAGGCCACAGAACCGAGGCCAGCTATAACACCTATTAGCACATAGTAGAAAAGGAATTTACCTGCTATGGCAAATCGCCCGCTTGTCAAGGCTGAAGGGATTATGTGGCGGAAGATGGACGTGAAGTTTTTTGGCATCCCGCTGTTACTCACCCCTGCTTACTGGATTGATAGGTCTCTTATTTGCAGATGGGCCATCCTCTCGGCCGGGCATTTTGTTAATGGTTATTCCCAAGGCCTTTATAGTGGCACGGATGTAGCCAGTCAAGGACAAAGGGTGCAAATGAAACTGGTCAGGCACTCAGAGACCATTTAGCCAATCATCCCACATTCCCAGAAAACTGACTGCCTGACGGCGCCCTCCCGACAGTCGCGTCCGAAAAACCCTCTTGCCCCTATTTATTGAGCTATTACGATGAAATATCTGCTGTTCTGGTTAAATATTCTAAAATAATACCTAGCTTTCTTATGAAAGGCTAACTTGTCGAAAATTAATGTATTTTTGATTACTATTCCAGAATTAGGGTTGACTTTGGACGTTTTCAGTGTTATAAATATTTACGTAATAGTTAAAGACCAGCTACTATGGTGGCGATCTATAGCCATAGACTTTAACGAAGCACAAGGAATGACAAAAACAGGAGAGCAATCGCAATTGATATAGAAAGAGGGGATTAACATGCCAGAGATAATGACTACAAAGGAATTAGCAAAATATCTTAAGCTC
>DQZA01000094.1 GCA_011042035.1 Desulfobacteraceae bacterium | reverse complement strand
TGCATGTTAAACTCCGGATACGTCATATCCCCAGCCCTTGGATGGACTGCCATACCTATTGCAGTAGCCTCAGTACACTGTATTGCCTTCATGGCAGCCCCCGTGGCATCATCGATCGCCTTCGCCGTCTCCATCGGCCTCCTCACGCATCCGGCAGTGTAAATACCGGTCCTCCTCGTCTCGTAAGGGAAGCAAATAAAATGGCTATCCGGGAAACCATACTTCAGCGTGGGAAGCTCGGGACCCTGCCGGTACTCGAGACCGAGGGTTTTCTTGGCGTAAAAACCGGAATCCGGTGTCACTTTTATCATTCCTTCTTCATCGGCATCTTCGGCACCCTCGGGAGCAGGAATTTTGGGGATCTCTTCAGGCTGAGTGGTCGGAACCATTCCAACCGCAAGTACCACCAGATCAAGATCCTCTATCCTGACTTTCTCCCCCAAAAGCTCATCGTCGGCCTCTACAAACAGTTTGCCGCCCTCTTCACCTATGTTCGCCACAGCCCCCCTGATGAACACATTGCCGTCCAACTGGGCCTTTTTGTAAAAATCTTCTGCCTGACCCAGGGTCCTCATATCCTTGTAAAGTATATAATTTACCGCTTCTGGGTTTTGCTCCTTGACGTAGGTAGCCTGCTTTAAGGAAACAAGGCAACAAACAGACGAGCAGTAGGGAAGATGCTCGGGGTCTCTGGAGCCAGCGCACTGAACAAACAGAACGTTCTTGACGTCTTTTCCGTCAGATGGCCTAGTTATCTTCCCTGCAGCAGCCATCTCCTCCATTTCCACGTTGGTGATCACATTCTTGAACTTACCATAGCCGAGGTGATCCAGCTTATTGGCATCATAGGGCACCCAGCCCGTGGCCTGCACTATAGCTCCCACCTTTTCTGTTGCACTGTTTCCATTCCCTTTTATTTCTACGGAAAATAGCCCGGGTGCGCCACTTACCTTTTCTACGGTAGATGAGGTATAAACTTTGATGTTGGGGTTGTCTTCTACCGCCTTGACAAGTTCGTCCAAACCCGTATCAGAAAGCTCCTTGTACGGCATGGTGATGAGCTTCTTTGTCTTGGTCAAGAATCCTCCGAGCTTATCCTCCTTTTCCACCACCACTGCCTTGTATCCTGCTTTGGCGGTCTCCAGTGCAGCCGTAAGCCCAGCAAGACCACCACCAACAACGAGGATATCCTTCGAAATCTCTTCCTCTGGCTTGAATGGCTCTGGCAGCTCCGTATCATTTGCCTTAGAGCATCCCATACGGAGATTGTCCTCTGCCAGCATTTGCGTATCTTCCTCTCCGGCCGGCTGCATCCATACAACCTGCTCTCTAAGGTTTACGCGTTCTACGATCTTATCCTGTCCAAAATTGAACACATCATAGTTTACACGCGGTGAGCAGGCGGCAATAATTATGGTGTTGACACCCTCGCCCTCAATGTCTTTCTTTATCAGCTCAACCCCTTCTGGGCCACAAAGGAAAGGGTGCTCTTTGCATATCGGAATGCTATAGTCATCAGTCGCTATCTCTGAGAGCTTGCCTACATCCAGGGCATCTCCGATCCCGCATCCAGTACATATATAGACCGCTGTTTTCTTCTCCATCGAGCTACCTCCTGGCGATTGATTGAATGGCTTTTAACGCTGCTGCGGTGGCATCCTGTACACAAGTGGCCACGTCGGTAGGCCTTCTTGTACACCCGGCACCGTATATTCCCGCCTTTTCAGGATCCAATAGAATAAAGCCATAGTCATCATAAATTACCTCAGGTGGTGCCACCCCGTTCATCTTGTTGGGCACCATACCAGTGGCAAGCACCACCATATCGAATGTCATTCTTATCTGTTCGCCCGTGCGAGTATTTTCGCCTTCCACGGTAAGGTTTCCTGTCTCTTCATCTTCGGTTATGTATGCTATCTTGCTCTTGACAAAATGGACCTTTTCGTCTTGCTCAACCTTTACATAGAAATCCTCTAGTCTATCCAATGCCCTTATATCTATAAAAAATATGGTCACTTCACAGTCCGGATATTGCTCCCTTATGTACGTTGCATGTTTCATAGATGCAAGGCAGCATATGCCTGAGCAATAGGGCAAATGGTTTTCGTCACGGGAGCCGGCACACTGGATAAATGCAACATTCTTAACCTCTTTGCCGTCAGAGGGTCGAACGATCTTTCCCCCCGTTGGCCCATTGGGAGAGGCCAAACGTTCCATCATCACATTTGTAATCACGTTCTTATATTGACCGAACCCGTAATACTCGATCTTGGACGCATCATAAGGATTCCACCCTGCTGCCCATATTATGGCGCCCACCTTCAAATCAAAGGTGCTCTCTTGCATATCCAGATCAATGGCGCCATACTCGCACGCTTCTTGACACTTCTTAGCCTCATCCGTTCCAATTATGGACGGATCCAACACATACCTCATCGGGAATGCGAACTCATGAGGCAGGTAGGCAGCCTTGATCTTATCCATCCCAAAATTGAAGGGATTATCAATCTCTGCCTCACAAACCTCAGCACACTTCCCACAACAGGTGCATTTTTCATTCACATACCGAGGCGATAGTTTGATGGTAACGTCGTAATTCCCCGGCTCCCCTGAGACCTTCACAAGTTCTGCCATGGTGAAGAACCTAACCCTCGGATTCTGCTTCAGGCGCCTAAAGTTGATTTCCAGTCCGCAGGTAGGGGGGCACAGTTTGGGAAAGTAATGATAAAATTGAGCCACTCTTCCCCCTAGATATGGATTCTTCTCTATCAGCACCACATCGTATCCTGCTTCTGCGGCCTCCAGGGCGGCAGTGACACCACTTATACCTCCGCCCACCACCAAAATACTCTGGCTATTTGCTTGTGTTTCCACCATCGTCTCCTCCAGGATAAGGATTTTCTTAGAAGTAATTATGGGCTGTCCTAATATTACAAAATGCGCATTTCGTCAATAGCCATTTTCCAAGGGCCCCCTATTGCCCCTAAGGGCTATTCACAAAATGCGCATCCACTCACTCATACACCGTACTTGGGAATGAAATGCTCCGGTGCCCTTGGGGGCCACCGGAGCATTGTTTACAGGTTAAACATTAAACGCCTGGCATGGTCCAGATGTCTTTCTTGAACACATCCCATTCGCCTGTGGCGGGATCCCACTTGCAGTTCACAAAGCACAGCCAGTTATCGTTGTCCATCTTGGGTGT